>JAKLLB010000059.1 GCA_023150345.1 Aquabacterium sp. | reverse complement strand
ATCTCGTTGTCGAAGTGGCCGATGTTGCAGACGATGGCGTTGTGCTTCATGGCCGCCATGTGGGTGCGGGTGATGACGCTCTTGTTGCCGGTGGCGGTGACGAAGATGTCGGCCTTGTCGGCGGCCCAGTCCATGGTGACGACGCGATAGCCCTCCATTGCCGCCTGCAGCGCATTGATGGGGTCGATCTCGGTCACCCACACCTGGGCGCTGAGCGCGCGCAGCGCCTGCGCACTGCCCTTGCCCACGTCGCCGTAGCCGCACACCAGCGCGATTTTGCCGGCCACCATCACGTCGGTGGCACGCTTGATGCCGTCGACCAGGCTTTCGCGGCAGCCGTAGAGGTTGTCGAACTTGCTCTTGGTGACGGAGTCGTTGACGTTGATGGCGCGGAACTTCAGCGTGCCCTTGGCGCTCATCTCGTTGAGCCGGTGCACACCGGTGGTCGTCTCCTCGGTCACGCCGATGATCTGCGCGCTCTTGCGGGTGTACCAGGTGGGGTCGACCGCCAGGCGGGCCTTGATCGCCGCAAAGAGCTCGCGCTCCTCTTCGCTGCCCGGGTGTGCGATGGCGCTGGCGTCCTTCTCGGCGCGCATGCCCAGGTGCATCAGCAGCGTGGCGTCGCCGCCGTCGTCGAGGATCATGTTCGGGCCCTCGTCGGCCGTGCCGGCGGCGCCGAATTCGAAGATGCGGTGGGTGTAGTCCCAGTAGTCCTTCAGCGTCTCGCCCTTGTAGGCATACACCGGGGTGCCGCGCTCGGCCAGCGCCGCGGCGGCGTGGTCCTGCGTGCTGAAGATGTTGCACGAGGCCCAGCGCACCTGCGCGCCCAGTGCCTGCAGGGTTTCGACCAGGACGGCGGTCTGGATCGTCATGTGCAGGCTGCCGGCGATGCGCGCGCCCTGGAGCGGCTGGCTGGCGGCGTACTCGGCGCGGATGGCCATCAGCGCGGGCATCTCGCTTTCGGCGATGGTGATTTCCTTGCGGCCCCAACCGGCCAGGGCCAGGTCGGCGATGGCATAGGGGGCGGCGCGCAGGGCGGTGTCGGGGGCGTTCATGGCAGTCGGGCTCCTGGATGCGGTGCGGGGGGCAAAGGGCCCGCAGGCACGACGGACCATGCCGAGGGGTGCACCGGGATTGCGACTCCGACCCACCCCTGGGCACGCCGGGCGGGCGTGCGGGTGAGCGCCGTTGCAAGACAGAGGTTCCGAGCCTGGGGCCGCAACTTTGGGGCGGCCTTGCAACGCTCCTCGGAACAGGGGTGCATTGTAGAACGCAGCCGAGTGGCCGTGGGAGACTTGCGCCATGCCACCGCCAGCAGGCCCGCCCGTCGCCCCAGCCGCCACTTCCCCCAAAGGACGCTTGCGGCCGCTGTCGGAGCTGCCGCAACAGCGGCTGGCGCCGCTGCTCGGCCTGCTCACCGACATCGACGACACCCTGACGCGCGAAGGGTCCATCGAGCCCGAGGCGCTGGCGGCGTTGCATGCCCTGCGCGCCGCTGGCCTGGTGGTGATCGCGATCACGGGCCGGCCAACGCAGTGGAGCGAACCCTTCGTGCACGCCTGGCCGGTGGCGGCCATCGTGGCCGAGAACGGTGGCGTGATGCTGCGGCTGGAGCATGGCCGCCTTCGGCTCGACTACACCACCGACGATGCCACCCGAGCGGCGAACGCGCAGCGGATGGCCGCCTGCGCCGCCGCGGTGCAGGCCGAGGTGAGCGGCGCTGCCCTGGCCCGCGACAGCGCCGGGCGGCTGACCGACATCGCCATCGACCACAGCGAGTTCAGCCACCTGGATGACGCCCGCATCGCGCAGGTGGTGGCCGTGATGCGCCGCCATGGCCTGACGGCCACCGTGAGCTCCATCCACATCAACGGGTGGATCGGCGGGCACAGCAAGTGGACCGGTGCGCACTGGGCGGTCCAGGCGCTCACCGGCGAAGCGCTGCAGCCCGACCGCTGGCTTTACGTGGGCGACTCCACCAACGACCAGGAAATGTTCGAGCGCCTGCCGCTCACCGTGGCGGTGGCCAACATCGCGCGCTTCGTGCCGCAGCTGCGCGCATTGCCGGGCTACGTCACCGCAGCCGAGCGCGGCCGCGGCTTTGCCGAGGTGGCACAGGCGGTGCTGGAGGCGAAACCGGATGAGGTGGCGAAGGCGGCAGGAGACTGGCCGCACGGGTCCGTGCAAGCCGCCGATCCAAGCGACGCGTGACCGATCGCACGCCGGGCGCCCGTGCCCGCCACAATCGAAACACACCGGACCGGACCTGAAGTGCGGGTGAAACCACCGGGGTCGACCATGGCGTCACACACCCCGAAGGAGCCCGACCATGAACCGCACCACCCGTATCGCCGCCATCGTGACCACCCTGCTGACGATGGGTGCCGCCCAGGCGCAGGCCTCTGATCCGGCGCGCGCCAGCTTCGACCGCATGCTCGACCACGTGGCCAGCACCGGCGTCATCGCCGTGCCGGCCACCTTCTCGGCGGGCGACGACCCTCTGATGGCGGCGATGGTGCTGCCCCTGCGCGCAGGCACCGCACCGGCACAACCGGCCTGGGCAAGCCAGGACGCCGCCGGCGCATCGTTCGAGCGCATGCTGGCCCATCTGCCGGCCACCCACAGCCCGGCCCGCCCCGCCGCCCAGGCCGACGATCCGTTGGTGGCCGCGCTCGTCGAGCTGCTGCGCGAATCTGCGACTGAGGCTGGTCAGCTTCACCGTACTCAGTTGGCTGTGGTCACGCGCTGATCGAACCTGCCAAAGGGGTTGGAACTGTGACGCTGCCGCAGCGAGCACTGTGAGGTTTGCGGCAGTTGAGGCGCACACCGCGGGTCGCGCCCGCCACAGGTGCTGCGTGTTGTGGAAGACTGCGTTGAACCCGACGAAGGACTCGAGCGCATGGGTCGGCTCGGCAGGCAATGGTTCTACCTGGTCATAGGCGTCGCAGCCGTTCTTCCGCTGCTGGCCATGGTTCTGGCGCGGCTGTCGAGCGGCGTCCCGATCGAACGCATGACGCGCGATGTCGCCGCGCTGGCCGGTGTGCACCCGCTCACCGGGTTCCTGTCCTCGCTGGGCATCCTGCTGTGGTGGGCCAGCGCCGCGGTCTACCTGCACACGGCCGCGGTGGTGCGCCGTGTCGGCACGGTTGCGGCCGACCCCGGCGCGGGCTTCCTGACCTGGTCGGGGCTGCTGTCGGCCTACCTGGCCCTGGACGATCTGTTCCAGATCCACGAGCACCTGGCGCCTGAGTACCTCGGCGTACCGGAGCGCGGCGTCTATGCGGTGCTGGGGTTGGCCACGGCCGCGTATCTGTGGCGCTACCGGCGGCTGCTGCGAGTAGGCGAGGGCCGGCTGCTGTGGTTGGCGCTGGCAGGCTTGGCAGCGTCGGTGGCGGTCGACGCACTGCTCGAGCGGTGGCTGTGGCGGCTGGGCGATTGGCTCTACCTGCTCGAGGACGGCACCAAGTGGCTGGGCATCTGCTGTTGGGCCGCGTTCTGCGCGGCAACCTGTGCCGGCCGGCTGCGGGCGCTCGTACGAGCCGTTGGCGGTGGCTGACCTGTGCCGCGTCAACAGCCTTCTTCGCCCTCGACACGCGGGGCCAGGAATCGCCGCAACCGGGCGAGCTCGTCGTCCAGCGCGCGGGCAAATCCGGCTTCGCCCGGCGCCGAGGCCGCGACGTAGCCGAGCGTGTGGCTGAGCACGCCATCGCGCCACGACAGGTTCGCCCAGCCCACCACGCGGTCGCGCCACAGCAGCGGCGGTTCCAGACGTCAAGGTGGAACGGTGCCAGCAGGCGCGCAGTGCCGTCCGGGTGATGCCGGCATGAGCGGGGATCCTCGTCGGCAGGCCAATACCACTGGATGCCGCCGACAGCCAGCGCTGGAAGTTCTTTGGGTCTACACCCAAGCTGCCACGGAACGGCCAGACTCACACGCGCTGCTCAGCTGGGTCGCATGTGGTAACTGCTGATGGTGTTGACACTACCCGCGCCAACTCGTGAACCTGGCAGTCGCGCAACAGCACCACCCGCTGCGCCCCGGCAATCGTCTCGGGTCGATGGGCGATCACGATGCGCGTCAGCCGCATCCGAGCCAGCGCCGTGGTTACCGCGCGCTCGTTGCCCACGTCCAGGTGGCTGGTCGCTTCGTCCAGTGCCAGCACACGCGGCCTCTTGTACAGGGCCCGGGCCAGCAGCAATCGCTGCTTCTGGCCACCCGAGAGCCCCGAACCCAGGTCGCCCACCGGCGTGTGGTAGCCCATCGGCATGCGCGCAATGTCCTCGTGCAGTTGCGCCAGGCGCGCGCAGGCCTCGATGCGTTCAGGCTGCGGCTGCACATCGAAGAACGCAATGTTGTCGGCCAGCGAGCCGGTCAGCAGCGTGTCCTCCTGCATGACGGTGCCGATCTGCCGCCGGTAGTTGCCCAGGCCCAGGTGCCGAATGGGTTGCCCGCCGAAGCGCACCTGGCCCTCGGTGGGCGCCAGCAGGCCCAGCGCGATCTTCAACAGCGTGGTCTTGCCGGCGCCCGACGGGCCGGTAATCGCCACGCTGTCGCCGGCTTCGATCTTCAGGTTCGCGTGTCGCAGCACCCACGGCTCGCCCTCGCCGTAGCGGAAGCTGACGTCCCTCAGCTCGATGCTGGCGGGCAAATGATCCAGTGACACGCGTGGCACGTCCTCGTCACGCTCGGGCGGCTCCAGCGCTATGTCGGCCAGGCGCTCGGCGTGCAGCGAGAGCATCCTGAACTCGACGACGTAGTTGATCAGCGCCGACACCCGCCCCGTGAACTGGCCCTTGTACGACAGGAACGCGAAGAGCATGCCGACCGTCAGCGTTGGCCCAGCGCCTTGCTGCCCGGCCATGATCGTGCGCGCGCCCAGCCACAGCACCAGCAAGTTCTCCAAGCCGAAGATGAAAGTGTTCGCCGTCGTGAAGAACATGCCGAGCTTCGCGGTGCGAACATCGCGGTTCTGCACCTCGACGATCAGGTTCTGCCAGCGTGCGCGGCGCTCCTGCTCGCGGCCGAACAGCTTGAGCGGTGTGATCGCGCGCAGCGTCTCGAGAAAGTGTGTCTGCTCACGCGCGGCCACCACCAGGCGCTCGGCCGCCGCGTCGCGAAGTGGGCGGTATGCCGCCCAGCGCAGCAGCGCATAGGCGGCCACCGCCGCGACGACGATCGCCGCCAGCGCCGGCGCATACAGCAGCATCATCACCAGCGCGGCCACCGCCATCAGCCCGTCCAGCACCGCTTCCACCGCCGCGGTCGTCAGCGTCTTCTGGATCGCGTTGACGGCGCCGAAGCGCGATGTGATGTCTCCCAGGTGCCGCTTCTCGAAGAACGCCACCGGCAGTCGGATCAAGTGTGCGAACACGTTGCCCAGCCACTGCAGCGCCACGGTCTGACCCAGCACGATCACCATCCACGAACGCGCCAGCCCGACAGCGGTCTGCACCAGCAGTAACAGCCCGAAGCCCAGCACCATGACCGACAGCAACTCCGAGTCGCCGCTGGTCAGAACGTCGTCGACGATCCACTGGTTGAGTAGGGGCGCGACGATTGCAAACAGCTCAAGCGCCAGCGCTACCGCCAGGATCTGTGCCAGCGCGAGCTTCAACCCCGCCACGCGCCCGGTTAGGCTGCGCAGCGACAGGCGCGCCGCCGGTTCCTGGCGCTTGAACTCAGCGCTGGGCGCCAACTCCAGCGCCACGCCGGTGAAGTGCCGCGACACCTCGGCGAGCGGCAGACGGCGCTCGCCGAGCGCCGGATCGAGAATCACCGCGCCGCCGCGCCCGATCTTCTTCAGCACGACGAAGTGGTTCAGGTCCCAATGCAGGACGCACGGCAGGCTGAGCTTCGCGAGTTCGCCCAGCTCCAGCCGCAACGGCCGCGACGTGAATCCCAGCGCCGCGGCGTGCGAGATCAGTTGCGCCAGCGTCGCGCCCTTCAGGCTGACCGGGAAGCGGCGGCGCAGCTCGGTCAGGTCCAGGTGCAGGCGGTGCGCGTTGGCCACCATCGCCAGACAGGCGAGCGCGCATTCGGAGGATTCGGATTGGAGGATTGGGTGCATCGGGGCATTTGCAGGAATTGCCGAGCCGGCGGGTCGCGCTGAGGCGGCGGTGTACTCGCGCAGTTGCTACAGCAGCCGTTCCAGGACGAGTTGAATCGACGCGAGGAGATTGATCGCAAAATGCAGCGCTATACGTGAGCCGGTTGCGAAGCCGACCGAAGTCCGGCGCGAGGCCAGGTACGCAGCGGCCATGAGGCAGAAGATTCCGTGAACCAAGAACGCAGCCCACACGTTGGGGGCATGCCAAATGGCGGCAGCGAAGCCGCCGCAGCGCTGGCCCGTGGCGGCGTCAGTAATCTGGCACTGAGCGCGACGACCGGTATGAACAGCGCGTTCTCAAAGAGCGGCGCTGCTGCGGCGACGACCAAGCGGAACACGGGATCTGGTATCGCACGCCTAGCTGTAGGATCGGCGGCGTTGTGCGCGACGGTCACGAGAACAAACCATCCAAGGCCGGACAGCAGCGGGCGACCGAGGTATCGGCGTCGTCCGACGCTGGCGTCGAATAGGGGCGTGAGCACGTTTCGAGTTGCGCGGAGGGATTGCATCGGGTTTATCGACCAGACGAGTGCAGCCTGCCGCGGAACGGGGTGTCGCGGCGTCAACCGACTTATCTCCGCAACTAGACTGAACTCCGCGATGAATCCGCCACTACCAATAGCAATAAAGCGATGAGGTTGTTGGCACTGTGCACGGCGGTTACCCACAGATAGGTCGCGTTGCGCGACATGCCGTCACTTCGCCAGCGCAGGTACAGGCTGCTGAAGATCCAAAAGAGCCAGATCATCGAAGGTGTCTGATATGGATGATTGGCATAGCCGTGCCAAAGCCCCCAGACTAGCGCCGACCCAAGTGCCAAGGCAAGATCGGAACTGCAGAAGCGCCGACCTAGCTCTAGCGTCATCAGCATTACTAGCGTCTCAATCAGCGGCGACAGAATGACCAAGACCACAGCCGCGTAGAGAAATACCTCTGCAGTGTCGATCTGTCGCGGCGGGAGTATCCGCTTGCCAGAAATAACTTGCAGCGCTCCATCGATGGCCATGACGCCGACTACGGCCGTTGCGACCGCGATAGTCGCCAGTCTGCACGCGTTGCCGTACTTGTCCTCGCCCACCGCGGTCCCGTCTCTGTGAGTTCTCGGTCGAGAAAACCACACCAGGTACTTAGCCACGACAGAAGCGACTAGTGGCAGCCAGATGGAGATACCTAAAGCCCCACCTATGACTAATAGCCATGGCGAGTCATGCAGCAGCCTCAAGATTGATTGACTGAAAGCAAACCAAATGCTGAGTAGCGACAAACACGCGAGTAAGGCACCAAATGGTCTTGCATTGTACACGGGCGGAATCTCCAGTATGGTTCATGGCCCCTCGGCCACAGAAGGGGCCAGGGACCATGCTACTCGCGTATCAGTCGAGACTATTACTTCTGGCAAACAGGTAGGCGGGAGGCAAACCAACCTCCGCCCGCGCCGCCACCGAAGAATCCGACTACGCTGCCGCCGACTCCACCGATGGAACCGAGGACGGACCCAAAGCCCGAGCCCACACCGCCCCAGAAAAGCATAGAATTCCCGCACGCCTGCCCACCATTCCCGGGTCCTTCATCGTAGGGGCCCATCGATGGATTATCGCCACCACTCACGAGGTCAAGTTCACGCGTGTTTGAAATTACTTGCACTTGAAGCTCCTTGCTTTGCTGACCGGAAAGCGTCCGGCCGATCGCTTCTGAATCCCGCGCGCTCTTGCCCTGTCGGCTCAGCGCTTGCTGGACCGGTATTCAGAATCCTTGTCCGCTGGCGCACGGCGATCACCAGCTCCAGTAACCATTCCCACACCGCACGCCGCTCCTGGACGACATCGGCTTCGAGTGCGAGCCCCGGTCGCAGGGCAATCGGGTGACCGTAGGCTTCGAGGGCTGCGGACGCCAGCGCGACGGTGCAGCGGTATAGCGGCTCGCGCCAGTTGCGCCAGCGTCGCGCCCTTCAGGCTGACCGGGAAGCGGCGGCGCAGCTCGGTCAGGTCCAGGTGCAGGCGGTGCGCGTTGGCCACCATCGCCAGACAGGCGAGCGCGCATTCGGAGGATTCGGATTGGAGAATTGATGGCATATTCAAACGCCGCGGTAGGGTTGCGTCTTGAAAGTACTCATCATCGCAAACAGCTATAGAAAGATCGATACTATGAATGCCGCAATCGCTGCGTAATGGCTGATCGCCGCCCAGAATGGAAGGACCGGCGCAGCGCCAAGAGCATCGAGTGCGTCGCGTCGAAGCAATGCGGAAAGACTCCTGGGTTCATGTGAGAACGCGACTGCCAACAGCGATCCGCCAAGAAGGGCAAATGCCAAACTGCTCTTGCCCACCCAGAAGTGCGACATCGCACCCAGAAGAAAGACCAATGACAAAATCCGCAGGGTGCTACTGCTGAAAAGCAATTGCATTGTGGGTTTCATACTTCGCCTCAAGAAGTTGCCGGAAGCGGAACTATGCGCCAGGACCAGGACAAGTCAGCCCTATGCTGCGGTGCGATCAGTTAAATGGCCGACGATCAATTTTCGTCCGACGCACCGCGGCGGCAGCGCGGGCGCCCAAGCGTGCGGACTTATGGGGTGTTTACGAGCTCTTCGCCTGTATGAGTCATGTCATATACCCAGTTGCCCAGGCGCACACCCAACTCGTCCAGAGTGAGCATCGCTTCCCCGATGAACTCATGTGCGCCGTACTGAACCGCAATTTGGCCGGCTTGGTACCCGAGTTGGAACGCGCCGACAACGAGACCAAACCCGGTCGGTGTTCGCCAAGCCACGGAAGCTGGTGAATTGAACAACGAGCCGAACATTCGTGACAACGACGCCTCGTCATAGGTGAAACCGCCGTGAACCAATCCAATTTCAGTTGGGTGCAAATCCTGCATTTCGCTACCATCTAGTTGACCGGAAGGCGTCCGGCCGATCGCTTCTGAATCCAGCGCGCTCACCCGGTCGGCTCAGCGCTTGTTGGACTGGCATTCAGAATCTTTGTCCGCTGGCGCACGGCGATCACCGGCTCCAGCAACCACTCCCACACCGCACGCCGCTCCAGGACCACGTCAGCTTCGAGCGCGAGCCCTGGGCGCAGCGCAATCGGGTGACCGTAGGCTTCGAGGGCTGCGGGCGCCAGCGCGACGGTGACGCGGTACAGCGGCTCGCGCGCCTGCGCGGCACTCAGCAGCGCCTGGGCCTGGCCGGCGGGCAGATCTGGCGCGGCGATCGGCGACTGGCTGACCGACTGCACCGTTCCCCGGTGCATACCGAACTTCTGGTACGGATAGGCTGCGTAGCGCAGCCAGACCGCTTGACCGGGCTGAACGAACCCGGCGGTGCGGCTGGGTGCGTAGAGCTGCGCCACAAGGCGTTCGGCTGCACCGCTCGGGGTGATGCTGGCGATCGTCTGGCCGGGCTGCAGCGACTGCCCGGCGTGCGCGACCAGTGCGGTGACGCGGCCGGCCTCGGGCGCCGTGACCAGTAGTTCGCCGCGCGCTTCCAGTTCAGTGCGCTCTTGATCGAGTGCGGCCAGTCGCTGGTCCAACTGGGCGAGGTTGGCCAGTGTTGCGTGGCGTTGCGTCGCCGACTCGGCCTGCAGCTCGGCGATGTCGCGCCGCGCCGCGGCCAGTTGGCGCCGGGCATTGCGCTCGCGGGCTTGCAGTTCGATGCGTTCGTCGACGCGCTGCTGCACCTGAGCCGCCGAGACGAAGCCCTCGCGGGCCAGGGCCTCGTCTCGGCTCAGGCGCTGGGCGCCGATCTGCACGCGCTGCTGCTGAGCTTCGAGTTCGGCCTCTGCCTGGTGCGCCTCCGCGCGCAGGCTGCGCAGCCTCTCGACCAGTGCGTCCTGCCGCGCCTGGCCCTGCTGGGTGGCGATGCGGCGTTCGGCCTCCAGCGCGGAGCGGCGTTGCTCGAGCGCGTGGCGTGCCAGTAGAAGCGCGTCACCGTGATCGGTGCGTCGTTCGCTGCGCAGGCGCGCAATGGGCTGACCGCGCTCGACCCCATCACCTTCGCGCACCAGCAGCTCGCTGACGACTCCCGCCTGAGCCGCGCCGACATGCGCCAGCCCACCCTCCGGCAGTAGCACGCCGGCAAGACTCGCCTTGCGCGTGACCTCTCCCCACCACGCGTAGCCCAGCAGCAGAGCCGCCAGGACCATCGCGGTGGCGGCGACCCATGCAAACGCGGGTCGCTGCGCGACGCGGATGCTGCCCAGCCATTGGGCTTGCTGGGCGTGCAGGACTTCAGCCCGAAAGAGCGGTGTTGTGGCGCTCACCGGCGCTCCATCCCTGTGCTGTTGATCATCGACTGCTCGATGCACACTGCTGTGCGGTGCACGAGCGCCGTGGGGCGCGATTCTCGGCAAGGTGCACCGGGAAAGACAACCCCCTAACTCGAAGTCACTTGCAACGCCGTGTCAGTGACGAGGGTGCGTCGTATGCGCGTCGCGAGTTGCGCCCGCTTCGCCCAGCTCGCAGAGCGCTTGGTCTCGACCGGGGCGGCGGCGCCAAGCTGCGCACCCGCGCTCCTGCCGAGATAGGCGTGCAGCCTTCGCCGCACGCCCCAGATTCGACCAATGGCCGGCCGCCAACGACTGTCACGGTGCCGTAAGGCCTCAGTTGCGCGGCACCTGCAGAAACACCACCATGCGGGCGAGCTCGTCGTCCAGCGCGCGGGCAAATCCGGCTTCGCCCGGCGCCGAGGCCGCGACGTAGCCGAGCGTGTGGCTGAGCACGCCATCGCGCCACGACAGGTTCGCCCAGCCCACCACGCGGTCGCGCCACAGCAGCGGCAGGGCGTAGTAGCCGCGCACGCGGCGCGCTGCCGGCGTGTAGGCCTCGAACCGATATGCCCAGCCCCACAGAAGTTCGAAACGGCGGCGGTCCCAGACGATGGGGTCGAACGGCGCCAGCAGGCGCACCGTGTCGGTCGGCTCATGCCGGCGCGAGCGGGGGTTCTCGTCGGCGGGCCAGTACCACAGGGCGCCGGCGACCTGGGCGTGCGCCAGCCGCTGCTTCGCCCGCATCAGCGCCGCTGCGCGGCGATCGGCCCACTGGGGCACCGCATATTGCAGGCGCGCCACCAGCTCCGACAAGCTGCGCGCGGGCAAGGGTGCGTACTGGCGCACGACCACGTCCACCAGCGCATCCAGCACGGCGTCGGGCGCGGCCGGCTCATGGGCGGGGCGCTCGGCGTACACGCGCACGCCGCCCACACGCGCGGCGATGCGCAGCATGCCGCGGTAGTGCATGCCGTCCAGCAGCTGCGTGCTGGCATTGCTCGAACCGCCGAACCAGTTGCGCGTCTTGCCGTGCTGGAAGTGCGCATCCACCTCGCGCGGGTGCACCTGGCCGCGCTCGCGCACGAAGGCCAGCACGGCCTCGGCCTGGCGGCGCCGCGCCGCCGGCCAGGCGGTGCGGGCGGTGCGCGGATGCATCAGTGCCTGGGTGCTGCACGGCAGGAAGCCGTAGTTGACGAAGAAGTCTTCTTCCACCGCCAGCCGGGGATAGCGGCGCTCCAGGTCGCCGGCGCGGTAGTCGCGCACGCGATGGCGCAGCGTGAGGTCCTGGGCCCTGGCCGGCGCCCGGATCGGGTCGGCCTGCACGAAGCCCAGGCGGGCGATGGCGCGCGGCAGCGTGGTGGGCGCAAACAGCGTGCGGGCGACGGCATAGCGACGCAGGTCGTCGAGCGTGGGATCCATGGGTCGATCATGCCAAAGCGCCGGCACCGCGATGGCCGGTGCCGGGCGCGCGCAGGGTTGTCACCTCGATGCCAGCCTCGCGGCGAGCACCCCGCCACAATGGCGAGATGGAACTGGCCACACACCCCGCGCTGCGGGGCATCACCGTGCTCGAGCGCGGCTGGCTGTCGTCGAACAACCTGATCGTGCATGGCGCGCCGGGAGAGCCCGGTGCGCTGCTGGTCGACACCGGCCATGTGAACCATGCAGCGCAGACCGTGGCCAAGGTCCGGCAGGCGTTGGCAGGGCAGGATCTGGCGGCGATCGTCAACACGCACTTGCACTCCGATCACTGCGGCGGCAACGCCGAGCTCGAACGCGCCTTCGGCGTGCGCGCGCGCGTGCCCGCCACGCTGGCCGATGCCGTGCACCGGTGGGACGAGGCCCGCCTGTCCTACCAGGCCACCGGCCAGGCCTGCGAGCGCTTCGTGGCATGTGGAGCACTCGCCGCTGGCGAGCTCATCACCGCCGGCGGCCGGCGTTGGGAAGCGCTGGCCGCGCCTGGCCATGACCCCGACTCGCTGATGCTGTTCGACCCGGCGCACGGTGTGCTGTTGTCGGCCGATGCCCTGTGGGAGCAGGGCTTCGGCGTGGTGTTCCCCGAGGTTGCGGGCGAGCCCGGCTTCGCCGATGTGGCGGCGACGCTGGACCTGATCGCCCGCCTGCCGGTGCAGGTGGTGGTGCCCGGCCACGGTCGCCCGTTCGACGACGTGGCCGGCGCCCTGGCCCGTGCCCGCTCACGCCTGGCCGGCTTCATGGCCGATCCCGCCCGCCATGCGCGCCACGCCATCAAGGTGCTGCTGAAATATCACCTGATGGAAGTGGGCAGCCAGCCGCGCGAGGCGCTGCTGCAGTGGGCGCTGGCCTCGCCGCTGCTCGAAGGTGTGATGCGTGCTGCGTCCGATGGCGGGCGCACCAGCGCCGAGGCGCTGTGCGTGGGATTGCTCGACGAGTTGGTGGCGGTGGGGGCGTTGTTGCGAACAGGAGGTGACTATTGCGACGTCTAGGAGCCTGAAACAGACGCGTCGCTACGGATCCACCCGACCGCCACTGACCGTGGCCAGTATTGCACCCTGCTCGCCACCGATCCACGCTGTCGTCTTGCCAGAGGCGATTACCGTGGTCAGGTTCAGCGACGTGCCGCTGACCTGAACCTGCCAGTGCTCGCCACCGTCCTCGGTGGCCAGCACCAGCCCGCCATTGCCGACGATCCAGCCATGCATCGCATCGCCGAACGCGACGTCGTTGAGCTGCGGGCCGCTGTCCCGGTCGGCTTCGGGGGCGACGGGCAGTCGCAGCTCGCGCCAGCTCACCCCGCCGTCGGTGGTGCGCCAAACGGTGTTGCCGGTGCCCAGGATCCAGCCGTGATCGGCATCGAGGAAGCGGATGCGGTGCATGCTCACCGCCGCAGCCGGCGGCGCGATGCTCATCCAGGTGTTGCCGGCGTCCGTCGAACGCAGCCAATGGATGCCGTCGGTGGCGATCGCGACGTCGGCACTGGCGAAGGCGAAGGTCTCGCGGTCGCGCCACCATTTCGCGGCGGTCCAACTCTGCCCACCGTCCTCGCTGGCGACAATCGTCAGCGAGCACATGCCGGGGCGCGGGCAGGGGTATTCGACGAGCAGGCGGATACGCCGCCCTTCGGCATACAGCACCCGCTGCGGGTACCAGCTCGCCATGCCGTATGCGTCTCGCGCGGGTAGGGGGACGCGACTCCAGGTCTGCCAGGCGTCGGTGGTGGTGAGCAGATCCGTGCCGTCCGTTGTCCAGCCGCTGCCGTCCTGACGATTGAAGGCGCTGGAGGCGCCCGGCGCCGAGGACCGGCGCGCGGTCCAGTGCCGGCCCTGGTCGGAGCTGTCGTGGATGACATCGCCCACCGCGGCGAACAACCGACCGGCGCTGCCGGCCCACGTCTGGGCCACGGCGGGTCGCCCGCCGGCTCCAGGCAGTGGCGTCCAGGTCGCACCGTCGTCCGTCGAGCGGAACCAGCCGGGGAATGTCGGGTCGTTGACATGCACCAGCAGCGCGCCATCGCGGCCACGTTGAAAGCTCGACACCGGGAGCCAGCCGCAGCAGTCGTCGACGTGGGAGAGTTGCGGGAACAACCTGCGCCAGGTAAGGCCGGCGTCCACGCTGAACCACAGACCGCGGTTCGTGCCATCGGTGAACTCGCCCCACACGGTGCGTCCATCGGCGAAGCTGAGGTCGTTCCGCACGCTCCATCCGGCCGGCCAGGAATCGATCCAGCTCCAGGTTCGTCCGAAGTCGGCGCTGCGGGCCCAACGCGTGGTGTGCTGGTAGAACTCGATGGCGCGCATCAGTGCCTGTCCGTCCGGGCTCAGCGTCACCCCCGAGGGCGTAAACGCCAATTCGGCCGCCGGGGGGGTCAAGGGCGTGAAGGCCGTCCAGGCCTGCCCTGCGCCCGGCCGTATCGCCACCGTGTTGGAGGTCCTTGCCCAGGCAAAGCCGCTGTCGGTGATCTCGAGCGCATCCAAGTGCTTGTCGGGCGGTATCCCTGCGGGAAGGGGCCCGAGCCGCCAGGGTGTCGTCGTTGCCGTCGCCGGCCGAGTGCCGGTGGCGGAGTGCCAGGTGGCGCTCCAGACCGTGCCATCGGTATCGACCTGGTCGATCACAAAGCCGTCGGGCGTCGCGCGCCAGGTCAGGCCGCCATCGGTGCTGTAGGTGCTGCCGGTGGTGCGGTAGGGATCATGGGCCAGCGCACCGGTGGCGAAGGCCAGGTTCGGCCCGCGGCTCCAGGTTCGGTCGATCCGCTCAAGGCCGAGCGCGCCGCCCGCGCGCCAGTTGGCGCCGCCGTCCTGGGTCACCCAGGTGGTGCCGTCGGCCGCAGCGATCCAGCCATGGCGCGCATCGCCGAAGCTCACGCGCAGCAGGCGCGTGAAGGTCGGCACCGCCTGCGGTGTCCAGCTCTGCCCACCGTCGGCGGTGTGCAGGGCGAGCCCGCCGTCGCCGACCATCCAGCCCTCGCGCGCGTCGACGAAGGTGACGTCCAGGCCTGCATGGCCATTGGGCAGCGGCATCTGCCAGCACCAACCGGATTCGTTCGCTCCGGAGCACTGCAGGCCCGCGACCATCGGGAAGGCGCCCACGCGCACCTGCCGGCGTGCGGACACGACGGCGCCGGTGTGATCGCGCACGCTGAGCTCGAGCTCGTAGACCCCCGGCTGCGCATAGCCGTGCGTTGGCGCGGCTGCAGTGCTGGTGGTGCCGTCGCCGAAGCGCCACTCGAAGCTCAGGCCGTGCGCATCGACCGCTACGCTGGACCGCCACTGCAACGCGGTGCCGGTGTCGACACGCGCAGGCCCAACCACGGCCAGCGTCGTGGGCAGTGGCGTGTCAGGCTCAGGCCCGCCGCTGGATCCTCCGCCGCATGCTGAAAGCCCAGCAGCGAGCCCGATGGAAATGACCTGAACGAACTGGCGGATGAGCTTCATTGTGTCTTCCCTGGATGAAGCGGGCGCGTGCGCAAAGCCCGTAGGGGACTTCGCGCTGCGCCACTGCTGTACCCCACGTTAGAGCTGGAGCCGTCACGCGGTCAGGCTGCGGGCTTGCGCTTGAACAGTTTGACGGCGCCGGCGCCCAACACGGCCAGGCCCAGCACGATGACCTTGGCGAACTTGGCCAGGAACGCGGCCGCAAGGGCGAGGAAGCCGAGCTTCTTGGCTGCCGCGCCGACCACCAGGGCGGCGAGACCGTACTCGGCGACGTGGTCGGTACTGGCATCGAAGTCGGTGTAGCGCTTGCCGGTCTTGTACTCCAGTGAGGCAAGCATGGCCTGGGCCGCTGGCTTGTGGCGTGGCAGGTCGTTCAGACCGGTCACCAGGTTCATGCTGAAGTAGCCCTCGCGGCCCAGCGCATAGGTGTTGTAGTTGACGCCTTGTGCCGCTTCGGCGGTCTCGCCCTTGTGGCGTGAGCTCATGGCCCAGACCAGGCGGTGTGCTGCCGGGTCGTAAGCCGGCTTCTCGGCCCAGCCCACGATCTCGAGCGCCGGCACGCCGAGCTTGGCGCGCTCGGCATTGTTGGCCTCGGTGCCCTCGCGGTAGCTGGCCAGCAGCTCGTCGGCGTTCCACTCGCGTGCGTCATCGTCCTTCACGTAGCCAGATCGCTCGAATCGAACCGGCATGAACCACTGCTCGTCATCCTGCGGAAACACCAGGCCCTGTAGGCGCGGATCCTGCCCGGGGTTGCCCATGGCGTTGAGCAGCTGGGTGGCCTGCGGCTGCGGGATCCACAGGTGAGCTGCTGGCAGGTGCAGCACCGCCTGGTCGGCCAGCTCGATGTCCACCGGTCCGAGGCGCGCCACCTTGCGCGCTTCGGCGTAGGCCCTTCGGGTGTCCGGCGGGGTCTGCGCTTCCGCCGCGCGAGCGGTGGGCGGGACCAGCGGCGATGCGCAGAACAGGCACAACAGTGCCCAGAGCGGAAGTTTGCGTGTACGGGTCAAGATGGGCATTTCGGCAGCTCCTCCCATGGGTTATGTGGCGCCGATTCTGACATCCCGTTTCGGCCTGTCCGGCCAACGCCATACTCCGTTACGATACGGCGCGTGCGAGCACTTCGGGGAGCACTCATGGGCACCTGGTATCGATACGCGCCGGCCGTGGTGGCCTGTGCCCTGTTGGGGGCCTGCGGCGGAGGTGGCGATGGCGCCATGACCGATCCCCTTGGGGCGAGTCAGACCGTTGTGCTGCGCGCCGGCGCTGTCGTGGCAGTCGGCACTGGCGCACTCACACTGAAGCTGACCGATGTGCGCGACAGTCGCTGCCCGGTGGACGCGACCTGCGTCTGGGCCGGCCATGCCAGCGTGGCCGTGCAGGCGACCTACACGGGGCAGGCTGCGCAGAGCGCATGGGTCGGGTTGCAGGCCTCCGCTGGGGCCGACCTGCCGGGTGACGCCTATGTCCATGGCTGGCGCCTGAGGCTGCAGGCGCTCGAGCCCGCGCCGCGCGCCGGCGTCGAGGTTCCACTCGAACAGTACCGCGCCACTGTGGTGGCAGAGCGCACCCAGTAGCGCGGGACCAAGCCCGCCCAGGGGCGGGGCATTCCGGATCGGTTGATACTGCAGAGCAATTGCGCCGCTCGGCGAGCAGCCATGCGCGTGGCTGCCTCTGCATGCCGCCCCGGCTCGACCAGGACCCTGCCCCTTGTACAGCCACTCAGCCACCGGACACGACACAGCGCCACGCCCCGGTGTGCCACAGGCGCTTGCACTGGCGCTGGGCGCGGCCGTTTCGCTGGGGCTGGCCCGGTTCTCGTATGCGCTGTTGCTGCCGCCGATGCGCGATGACCTGGGCTGGAGCTATTTCACCGCCGGTGCGATGAACACCGCCAATGCGACGGGCTACCTGGTGGGGGCCTTGTTGATGCCGCGCTGGCTGGCGCGGGCCGATGCGCGTTGGGTCTTGCTGGCTGGCATGCTGGTGGCGGCTCTCCTGCTGGCCGCACACGGGCTGGCCCACGGCGAGGTGATGCTGCTGCTGCTGCGTGCGGCAACCGGCATGGCCAGCGCAGGCACCTTCGTGGCCGGCGGGTTGATGGCGGCTCGGCTCGGCCAGGCGCTGGCGACCGACCCGGCCCACCGGCACCGTGGCGCACTGGTGCTGGGCCTGTACTACGGCGGCACCGGTGCGGGCATCGTCGCCTCGACCTTGCTCGTGCCGGCGGCCGCGCAGTGGGCTTCGGGTGTCGGTGCGGGTGGGGGCGTCGGACTGGGCTGGCGTGCGGCCTGGGTGGCGCTGGCTGTGGCGGCGTTGGCGGCGACGGCGCTGGCTGCCCGGGGTACCCGCGTGCTCGCCGCGCCACCGCCCCCGGTGGGGGGTGGCGCGCGGGCGCCCTGGTCCAAGCTGGGATGGGCCCTGGCGGGCTACCTGTGCTTCGGCCTGGGCTACATCGGCTACATGACCTTCGTGATCACGCTGCTGCGCGAGCGCGGGCTGTCGGTGCTGCATGTGCATGCGTTCTACCTGCTGCTGGGCGTGGGCGTGATGGTCTCGCCGTGGTTGTGGTCGGGCCTGCTGCAGCGCCACCGCAGCGGCATGCCGCTGGCGCTGCTCAACGGCTTGCTGGCGCTGGCCACCGCGCTGCCGGTGGCGGTGGGTGGGGTGTGGGCGGTTTACGCGTCGGGCGCCCTGTTCGGCGCGGTGTTCCTGTCGCTGGTGGCGTCCACCACCGCGTTGGTGCGCCACAACCTCGCGCCAGCGGCCTGGGCCTCGGGCATTGCCGCCTTCACGATCATCTTTGCCGCCGGCCAGATCATCGGCCCGAGCCTCGTGGGCGCGATCGCCGACGGCGCCGGCGGACTGCAGCGCGGCTTCGCGATCTCGGCCGGCCTGCTGGCGCTGGGCGCGGTGCTGGCCACGATGCAGCGGGCGCTGCCCACGCCCAAGACCTGAGTGCGCTCCGCGGGCGCGTGGGCGGCAGAAGCCGACCCCGCGCGGCCCCGAGTGTCGAGGATCGAACCGCAAGCGCCCCTCTTCGGCGACGGGGTCGGCAGCGAGATCCGCATACGACGCTAGAACATTGTTCTAGAATCCCATTCTAGTGAACGATTTCGCACCCACTCCCCGGCAGGAGGCCGTCTTGCGCGCGGCCCTGGAGTGCTTCAACGCGCGCGGCGTCGAGGCCTGCTCCATCGCCGCCATCTGTGAGCGCTCCCAGGCCAGCGTGGGCAGCATCTACCATCACTTCGGCAGCAAGGAAGGGTTGGCGGGCGCTCTGTATTGCGAGGGCCTGCGGCGCTTTCAGCGGGGCTATCTGGCAGCCCTGGAAGGCGCAGCCGACGCCCGCCAGGGCATCGGCGCGCTGGTGCGCTACCACCTGTCGTGGGTGGTGGACAACCCGGATTGGGCCCGGTATCTGCTGCGCACCCGAACCGACGCCCTGCAGCCGCAGGCGCGCCAGGCGCTGGCCACGCTCAATGAAGGCTTCTACGCCGCGATGGGCGCCTGGTTCTCGGCCCAGGTGCAGGCCGGCGCCATCCGGCGACTGCCGCGCAGCGTGTACGTGGCGCTGCTGGTGGGGCCGTGCCAGGAGTGGGCGCGCATGGTCCTGCGCGATGGTTCCAACCCCCACATGGATGAAGTGGCCGACGCGTTGGCCGACGCCGCGTGGCGTGCGCTGGGCGCGAGCACTGAACCCGCGGCAGCCGCGCCGCGCACTGGGAGATCACGACCATGATCGAGGCATCGTTCGTTCAACGCCACTACCGGCAGGCTCCGCATGCGGGCGTCTTCATGTCGCGTGCCATGTGGCGCGGGCAGCGCCGCCCGCGCAGCGCGCTGCCGCTGCAACTGCTGTGGCACGGGGCACAGTGGTCGGCCCGTGACCGGCGCCGTGTGCGCGACGCCACCGACCTGCCCGAGGGCAGCGCGCTCGAACTGATCCTGCCTCAGGTGCTGGGCTTTCGCCTCGTGATCGCCACGCTCACCGATGCCGCCTTCGCGCTGCCCATCTGGGGTGCGCTGCAGGTGCGCAACCGGCTGCGCAGCCACGCACCGATCGATCCGGCCCTTCCACTGGAGCTCGGCGCGAGCACCGGGGCGTGGCGCGCGCTGCCCAAGGGTTGCGAGATCGACGTCCATCTGTGCGCCGACCAATCCGGCCTGCGCCGCTGGGAGGGCATCAGCACGTTCTACTACCGCGGCGCACGCATGGCCGATGCCACGCCAGGGGAACTGCCGGGTGCGCCCGTGGCCGAAGGCCCGGCACTGGCCCGCTGGTGTGCTGCCCGGGGAGGGGGCTGGCGCTTCGGCGGTCTGACGGGCGACTTCAACGGCGTGCACTGGTCCGACCGCTATGCGCGGGCGATGGGGTTCGCAGGCGCTTTCCACCACCCGGCGCGGGCGCTGGGGCAATGCCTGGCCCAGTGGCAGCACCGCCAGGGGGAACTGACCGCCAGCGCGCAAGCCCTGGACGTGTGGATCAAGGGCCCGGTGCCCTACGGCGCCACGCTGGAACTGCGCGCGAGCGGCGAACCGCGGTGCGACGGCGGTGCGGTGCTGGCGCTGCACCACGATGCCGACCCCCGCGCGGCGCTGGTGGCGCGGTGGTGGGTGCCGGTTCCGGCCTGAATCAGGCCAGCATCGCCACGCTGAAATAGCCGTTCCAGTGCTGGGCGGGCTTGTCGTTCCGGGTGATGGTGCTCGTCATGCTGCTGTTGCCGTCGATCGTGGTCACCCAGGTCTTGCCTTCCTTGTCATAGACGTTGAACACCACGGCGTGATGGTTGACGTTGCGCCCCTGGTCGTCGAACTGCCGATAGGCGATGTCGCCACGCCGCGGCGTGTGGCTGACCGTGGGGCTGAAGCCGAGCACCGAGGCGATGCCCTTGCTGTCGATCCAGGTGCCCACCGGCACCATGGCGGTCTTGACCGCCCATAGCGCAAAGATGCCGCACCAATGCTTGCAAGGCGCGAGCACGCCCGGTTGCTGCAGGAATCGCACGTTGTCGTCGCCGTAATAGGTGGACCCCGGTTGGCCGGGCTTGGGAGCCGACACGCTGAAATAGAGCATCAGGCGAGCGTGGCCGCGACGCCACAGGCGATGGGTCTTGGGGTCGGTGCCACCGCTCTGGGTGGCATGCACCAACGCGCCATGGTTCATCCACTCCTGCCATGCGACCTGGGCGATCATGGCCCGAAGCGGATGCTCGCTGGTGGCCGCAGCCGCCGTGGCGGCCGCGACCGCTGCTGGCAGGCCGTTCAGCCATTGCTCCAGCGCCGCCCACGACAGCGGCCCGAAGACGCCGTCGGCCACCAGCTGGCGGCTGGACTGGAACTCGCGCACCCGCGCTTGCGTCAGTGGCCCGTAGCGGCCATCGGGGTTCAGCGCCGGGCGCTGGGACGGCAACTGGTTGAGGCTTTCCTGCAGTGTGCGCACCACAGGGCCCGTGCTGCCGAATCGCAGGGTTGGATTCATGGTGCACCTCCCCGCCGCAGTGCGGGGATGCACCGCGAGTGAGGGAATTGTGCGCCGGTGGCCGAGCCGCCGTCAGCTGACCTTCGGCATGCGCCGCTGTCGCGGCGGCTGCTGCACTGCGGTACCTTGTGGCTGCGGCCGGCCCTGCGGGCCTTCACTTGCCTGCGGCAAGTGAGCCTACGCCGCAAGGCACAGGCGCCGCTGTCGCGGCGGCTGCTGCACTGCGGTACCTTGTGGCTGCGGCCGGCCCTGCGGGCCTTCACTTGCCTGCGGCAAGTGAGCCTACGCCGCAAGGCACAGGCGCCGCTGTCGCGGCGGCCGGGCCGGCCGGCCCGGCTCCTGCGCGACCCGTCAGGCCTTCAGGCCTGCCAGGTCGCGCAGGACCTGTACCTTGTCCCGGGCTTCCCAGGTGAATTCGGGTTCTTCGCGGCCGAAGTGACCATAGGCTGCGGTCTTGCCGTAGATGGGGCGCAGCAGGTCGAGCATCTGGATGATGCCTTTGGGGCGCAGGTCGAAGACTTCGCTGACGATGGCGGCGATCTTCTCGTCGGGCACGACGCCGGTGCCCTCGGTATAGACCGTCACGTTCATCGGCTTGGCCACGCCGATGGCATAGGCCACCTGGATCTGGCACTGGCGCGCCAGGCCTGCGGCCACCACGTTCTTGGCCACGTAGCGGGCGGCATACGCCGCCGAGCGGTCGACCTTGGTCGGGTCCTTGCCCGAGAACGCACCGCCGCCATGCGGGCAGGCGCCGCCGTAGGTGTCGACGATGATCTTGCGGCCGGTCAGCCCGCAGTCGCCCTGGGGGCCGCCGATGACGAAGCGGCCGGTGGGGTTGACCAGGTAGCGGGTGTCCTTGATCCACTCCTTGGGCAGTACGGGCTTGATGATCTCCTCGATCACCGCCTCGTAGAACTCGGGCTTCATCTTGTCGCCCAGGCTCATCTCGGGGGCGTGCTGCGTGCTCAACACCACGGTGTCGATGCTGTGCGGCTTGCCGTCGACGTAGCGCATCGTCACCTGGCTCTTGGCGTCCGGGCGCAGGAACGGCAGGCGGCCGTCCTTGCGCAGCTGGGCCTGGCGTTCCACCAGGCGGTGTGCGTAGTAGATGGGCGCGGGCATCAGCTCGGGCGTCTCGTCGCAGGCGTAGCCGAACATCAGACCCTGGTCACCGGCACCGGTGTTCAGGTGGTCGTCGCTGGCATGGTCGACGCCCTGGGCGATGTCGTTGCTCTGCTTGTCGTAGGCCACCAGCACCGCGCAGCCCTTGTAGTCGATGCCGTACTCGGTGTTGTCGTAGCCGATGCGCTTGATGGTGTCGCGCGCGACCTGGATGTAGTCGACGTGCGCGTTGGTGGTGATCTCGCCTGCCAGCACCACCAGGCCGGTGTTGCACAGCGTTTCGGCCGCCACGCGCGAGCGTGGGTCCTGCGTGAAGATCGCGTCCAGGATGGCGTCCGAGACCTGGTCGGCCACCTTGTCGGGATGACCTTCGGAGACCGATTCCGATGTAAAGAGAAAGTCGCTCGCCACTTCAATACACTCCAACTGTTGAGATGAATAACCCGCTCGCCGGATCCGTTGGGGTGTGTGCGGCGAACGCTTTAGCGGTATTTCGAAGCCGGTTGCCCGGCCTGCCGCGGCACTGCCGCGCGTCGCCCCGCAAGTTGTCCTTTAACTCGGCGACCGCGAAATTATACGAACCGCATGTTGAGCCTGATGCGTTGGTTAGCCGGGCGTTCGCTGGGCACTTTGCACATCTGGGGCGCCATGGTGGGCTGGCTGGCCTATCTGGCTTCGCCCACCTACCGGCGGCGGCTGCGTGCGCATGCCACGCTGGCTGGGGTGTCCGCACCGGAGCGCCGCGCATCGGTGGCCGAGGCGGGGCGCATGGTGGCGGAGCTGCCCTGGCTGTGGCTGAGGCCACAGCAGCGGGCGCTGGGCGAGCGGGTGCAGTGGCGGGGCGAGCAGTCCATCGAGCAGGCGCTGGCGGGCGGTCGTGGCCTGCTGCTGCTCACGCCGCACCTGGGCAGTTTCGAGGTGACCGCCCAGGCCATCGCCGAGCGCTGGGGCGCGCGCGTGCCGCTGACGGTGATGTACCGTCCGGCCCGCCAGGCTTGGTTGAGCGAGTTGCAGGAGACCGCTCGTCGGCGTCCGGGGCTCGAGGCCGTGCCCGCCACCCTCACCGGAGTGCGCCAGATGATCCGCGCACTGCGGCGCGGCGAGTGCGTCGGCTTGCTGCCCGACCAGGTTCCACCCGAAGGCATGGGCGTGTGGGCGACGTTCTTCGGGCGTGAGGCCTACACCATGACCCTGGCGGCGCGGCTGGTGCAGCAGACCGGGGCCGACTTGCGCCTGGTGTGGACCGAGCGACTTCCACGTTCGGCGGGCTGGCGCATTCATGTCAGCGAGCTGCCCCGTCCGCTGCCCACGGCCGCAACGCTCGCGGAGGCGGCCGGGGGCGCCGTCGACGACGCCGACGTCCAGCGTGCGTGTGCCCGTGCCGTCAACGAGGCCATGGAGTCGCTGATCCGCCAGGCGCCGCAGCAATACCTGTGGGCTTACAACCGCTACAAGCCGCCACGCCCGGCCGCCGCGGCGGCCGGGCGCGCCGGCGCGAGGTCCACCCCATGAAGCATGCCCTGGCCCATGTCGTGCTTGGCATGCTGTGGTGCGTGCAATGGCTGCCGATGCGCTTGCAGGCGACCCTCGGTCGCGGCTTCGGGGCGCTGCTGCATGCGCTGGCCGGCTCGCGCCGACGGGTGGCGTTGCGCAACGTGGAACTGTGCCTGCCCGAGCTCGGCGCGCGCGAGCGCCGCGCACTGGTGCGCGAACACTTCGGGTGGCTGGGGCGCAGCCTGCTCGAGCGCGGGCTGCTGTGGTACGCCCCGCGCCGGCGTCTGGAGAAGCTCATGCACGTGGAGGGTGACGTCGGCCTGGCCGAGCGCAGCGAGCGCCCGGTGATGTGGCTGGTGCCGCACTTCGTGGCGCTGGACGTGGCCGGGGCGGCCACGCAGCTGTACCAGAAGCGCCAGGTGGCCTCGATCTACCAGGCCCAGAGCAACCCCGTGTTCGACCGTGCCATGCGCCAGGGCCGGCTGCGGTGGGAGCAGGGCCAGGTGTTTTCGCGCCACGAGACCGCGTTGCCGCTGGTGCGAGCGGTCAAGCGCGGGCACGCCTTCTTCAACCTGCCGGACATGGACTTCGGCCTGAAGGATGCGGCCTTCGTGCCGTTCTTCGGCACGCCCGCGGCCACGCTGCTGGCACCCGCGCGCATGGCGCGCTCGCTGGGCATGGTGGTGCAACCCGTGCTGGCCGAGATCCTGCCCGGCGGTCAGGGCTGGCGGGTGCGCTTCCTGCCGCCGTGGGACGACTTCCCCGGGGATGACGACGACGTTGACGCGACCGCTCGAATGAACCGCTGGATCGAGCAGCAGATCCGCGCCCAGCCGGCGCAGTACCTGTGGGTGCACCGGCGTTTCAAGACCCGGCCCGAGGGTTCGGCGCCGATCTACTGAGGCGCCGATAATCGGCCGGCATGAGACTGCGCTTCACCAAGATGCACGGCGCCGGCAACGACTTCGTCGTGCTCGATGCCACGCGCGCCCCGATCGAACTCAGCGGCACCCAGTTGCGGCGCCTGGGCGACCGGCGCTTCGGCGTGGGCGCCGACCAGATCCTGATGGTCGAACCCAGTCGCACGCCGGGCGTCGACTTCCGCTATCGCATCTTCAACAACACGGGTGACGAGGTCGAGCACTGCGGCAACGGCGCGCGCTGTTTCGTGCGCTATGTGCACGAGCACGGCCTCACCAAGGCGCGCCGGGTGCGCGTGGAAACCGTCAACAACCTGCTTGAACTCGAGTTGCAGGACGACGGCCGCGTCACCGTGGACATGAACCGGCCGATCTTCGAGCTCGAGCGTGTGCCCTTCGATGCCAACGGACTCGTTCCGCGCCGCGAGGGCGGCTTCGAGCTCTGGCCGCTCGAATTGGGACCGGGACGCAGCGTCGAGGTGGCCGTGCTGTCCATGGGCAACCCGCACGCGGTGCAGCGTGTGACCGACGTGCGCGAAGCGCCGGTGGCCGAGCTCGGGCCGCGCATCGAATCCCACGCGCGCTTTGCGCGCAAGGTCAACGCCGGCTTCATGCAAGTGCAGGAACGCAACCAGGTGGCCCTGCGCGTATACGAACGCGGCGCGGGCGAAACCCTGGCCTGTGGCACCGGTGCCTGCGCCGCCGTGGTGGCCGGCATTCGGCTGGGCTGGCTCGACCGCCGCGTCGATGTCCAGGCCCGCGGTGGCGTGCTCACCATCGAGTGGCCCGCCGACGACGCCAGTGTGCGCATGACCGGGCCCGCCGTCACCGTCTACGAAGGGGAGATCGAGCTATGAACCGTCGCATCGCTGCGCCTGGCACGCGCCACGGCGCCAGGAGACCCGCATGAGCCTGGAAGGCATCACCGAAGCCGACATCGCCAACTTCCTGGCCAACACGCCGGGCTTCTTCGAGCGCCATGCCGAGTTGCTGGCCAGCATCCAGATCACCAGCCCGCACGGGCAGCGCGCGGTGTCGCTGCAGGAGCGGCAGATGGAAATGCTGCGCGAGAAGATCAAGGGCCTGGAGTACCGGATCATGGAGATGATCCGCCACGGCCAGGAGAACATGGCGCTCACCGACCGCTTGCACCGCTGGACACGCGCCATCCTGTGCACCGCCGAGCCCGCGGCACTGCCCGACGTGCTGGTGGCCACGCTGCGGCACGAGTTCCTCATTCCCCAGGCGGGCCTGCGGCTGTGGGGCACCGCGGCGATGCATGCCGACGAAGTCTTCGCCCGCGACGTCACGGCCGACATGCGCGCGTTTGCCAGCAGCCTGACGCTGCCCTACTGCGGTGTGAATTCCGGCTTCGAGGCCGTGGGCTGGCTGCCCGACCCGGCGGCCGTGCTCTCGCTGGCGATGATCCCGCTGCGCCGCGACGCGCAGACCGATGCCTTCGGCCTGCTGGTATGCGGCTCGCCCGACCCGACGCGCTACAGCGCCGAGATGGGTACCGAGTTCCTGCAGCGCATCGGCGAGATCGCCAGCGCCGCGCTGCAGCGCCTTGTGCCCGTGGCTGGCTGAGCCCGCACTGCCTGCCACGCAGCGCCACCTCGCCATGGCCCGGTTGCCGGTCCCATCCCCGACCGAGACGCCGGGCGCGGCGCCCGGGGCCGAGCCAGAACCTGACCTGGCGCGCTACCTGCAGCACCTGCGCGTGGAGCGCCGGCTGGCGCGGCGCACGCTCACGTTGTATGCCAGCGCGCTCGGCGAGTTGACGGCCCGCGCCACCACCGACGGCGTGGCCCTGCGCCGGGCGCAGGCACACCACCTGCGGCGCTGGCTGGGCCAGTTGCGCGAGCGCGGCCTCGGCCCGCGCAGCCTGGCCATCGTGCTGGCGGCATGGCGCGGGCTCTACCGCTGGTGGGGTCGCGAAGGCGCCGTGCCAGCCAACCCGGCCGACGGGCTGAAACCGCCCAAGGCCGCCCGGCCCTTGCCCAAGGCGCTGCCGGTCGACCAGGCCGTGGCGTTGGCCGAGGCCATGCCCGATGGCGATGCGCCCGCGCTGCGCGCCCGTGACCACTGCATCGTCGAGTTGCTGTACGGCTGCGGCTTGCGCGTGGGCGAGTTGGTGGCGCTGGATGTCGACCCCGAGCCTGCGCGTGGCCCAGGGGCAGCGGCGGACCGCGCAGCCACCGGCATGGCCGGCTGGATCGACCTGGACGACGCCAGCGCGCATGTGCGTGGCAAGGGCGGCAAGCAGCGCAGCGTGCCGGTGGGCCCGCCGGCACTGGCGGCGCTGCGCGCCTGGCTGGCGCAGCGCGGCGAACTGGTCCGGCCAGGTGAGCGCGCTTTGCTCGTCAGCCAGCGCGGCACCCGCCTGTCCGACAGCCAGGTTCGGAAGCGGCTGGCGGCGCTGGCGCGCGCGGCCGGCGTGCCCGTGGGCGTGCATCCGCACATGCTGCGCCACAGCTACGCCTCGCACCTGCTGCAGTCCAGTGGCGACCTGCGTGCCGTGCAGGAAATGCTGGGCCATGCCAGCATCGCCACCACGCAGGTCTATACGCGGCTCGATTTCCAGCACCTGGCACGCATCTACGACGCCGCACATCCGCGCGCCGGGCGAAAATCAGGGCGATGAAATCCATCCGCTTGCGTGAGGGCAAAGAGCGTTCGCTGCTGCGCCGCCATCCCTGGGTGTTCCAGGGCAGCATTGCCAAGGGTGGCGCCGACGCTGGCGAGACCGTGCGCGTCGAATCCCATGATGGCCGCTTCCTGGCCTGGGGCGCCTACAGCCCGAGCTCGCAGATTCGCGTGCGGGCCTGGAGCTTCGACGAAGCCGAGCGCATCGACGAGGCCTACTTCCAGCGCCGCCTGGAGCGCGCCGTGGCGCTGCGCACGCGACTGGCCATCGCCAGCGATGGCCAGCGCCTGGTGCACGGCGAGGCCGACGGCCTGCCCGGGCTCATCGTCGACCGCTATGGCAGCACGTTGTCGGCACAGTTTCTCGCCGCTGGCGTCGAGCGCTGGCGCGAGGTGATCGCCACCCAGCTGTGCGCGATCACCGGCCTGGCGCGGCTGTACGAACGCTCCGATTCCGGCGTGCGCGGGCTCGAAGGGCTGGAGCCGCGCACCGGCTGGTTGCGCGGCGATGGGCCCACCGAGATCGCCATCACCGAGCACGGCTGGACGCTCGGGCTCGACGTGGCGCACGGTCACAAGACCGGCTACTACCTCGACCAGCGCGACAACCGCGCCCGTTTCGCGCAGCTCGTGCGCCAGCTGGGTTGTCAGCGCGTACTCAACTGCTACAGCTACACCGGCGGCTTCAGCGTCGCGGCACTGGCCGGCGGTGCGCCCGAGGTCGTGAGCGTCGACTCCTCCGGGCCGGCGCTCGAGCGGGCGCGCGACAACGTGCGCCGCAACGGCTACGACCACCAGAGCTGCGACTTCATTGACGCCGACGTCAACGCCTACCTGCGCGAAGCGCTGAAGAGCGGCGCAAGCTTCGATGCCATCGTGCTCGACCCGCCAAAGTTCGCGCCCAGCGCTGCACACGCCGAACGCGCCTCGCGCGCCTACAAGGACATCAACCGCCTGGCGCTCAAGCTGCTCGCCCCCGGCGGCCTGCTGCTGACCTTCTCCTGCTCGGGCGGCATCGGCGCCGAGCTGTTCCA
>JAKLLB010000058.1 GCA_023150345.1 Aquabacterium sp. | reverse complement strand
TGGATGTGAAGATCAAGGGGCCCGGCCCCGGTCGCGAGTCATCGGTGCGCGCGCTGGCGGCTCTGGGCATCCGGATCAACTCGATCAGCGATGTCACGCCGGTACCTCACAACGGCTGCCGGCCGCAGAAGCGCCGTCGGATCTGAGCCTGCAGCGGCTACGCTGCCCTCGTTATAATCACTGGTTTTCCCGTCAGCCGGCAGGTGCCGAATGCGCCCGCCGGCAATTTCGTTGAGGCCCCGCCTCGCCCAAGACCACCGTCTGAGCGCACTCGAAGAAACCCGCCAGACTCGCGCGACATTTGCCTCGCGTCAGAACCCTGAAAAGGACACCACGTGGCACGTTACCTCGGACCCAAGGCCAAGCTGGCCCGCCGTGAAGGCACCGATCTCTTCTTGAAGAGCGCCCGGCGCGCGATCAGCGACAAGGCGAAATTCGAAACCAAGCCGGGCCAACATGGCCGCACCTCGGGCGCTCGCACGTCCGATTTCGGCCTGCAGCTGCGCGAGAAGCAGAAGGTCAAGCGCATGTATGGCGTGCTCGAGCGTCAGTTCCGGCGTTACTTCGCCGAGGCCGAGCGCCGCAAGGGCAATACCGGTGCCAATCTGCTGTTGATCCTCGAGTCCCGGCTGGACAACGTGGTCTACCGGATGGGCTTCGGATCCACCCGTGCCGAGGCGCGCCAATTGGTGTCGCACCAGGCCATCACGGTGAACGGCAAGACCGTGAACATCCCGTCGTACCTGGTCAAGGCGGGCGACGTTGTGGGTGTACGCGAGAAGGCCAAGAAGCAGCTTCGCATCACCGATGCGGTGAAGCTGGCCGAGTCGCTGGGCATGCCAGCCTGGGTGCAGGTCGACGCGGCCAAGCTCGAGGGCGTGTTCAAGAAGGTGCCTGATCGCGACGAGTTCGGCGCCGACATCAACGAGTCGTTGATCGTCGAGTTGTACTCGCGTTGATGACGGCCGCGGTGCGCCGCCGCCCGTAGCGGTGGCGCGCCGAAGCCCGTACAGGGAAGGCCTCGCTTGCCGGGCGCGGGGCCGCGGATCGATCCGCCCGGCATGGTCCGCCAGCCTTATCGGTGTAACGAGCCGAGGGTATCGAGAGGAACAGAGACCAGATGCAAACCAATCTGCTGAAACCCAAAGCCATCCATGTGGAGCCGCTGGGCGGCCACCGTGCCAAGGTCACGCTCGAGCCGTTCGAGCGCGGGTACGGCCACACGCTGGGCAACGCGCTGCGGCGCGTGCTGCTGTCGTCGATGGTGGGTTATGCGCCGACCGAAGTGACGATCGCCGGCGTGCTGCACGAATATTCCACCGTCGACGGCGTGGCCGAGGACGTCGTCCACATCATGCTCAATCTCAAGGGCGTGGTCTTTCGCCTGCACAACCGCGACGAAGTGACGCTGGTGCTGCGCAAGGAGGGCGAGGGGCCGGTGACTGCGGCCGACATCCAGACGCCGCATGACGTCGAGATCATCAACCCCGACCACGTGATCGCGCACCTGGCCCAAGGGGGCAAGCTCGACATGCAGATCAAGGTCGAGAAGGGGCGCGGCTACGTACCGGGCAACATGCGCCGGTATGCAGACGAGCCGAGCAAGAGCATTGGTCGCATCGTTCTCGATGCGTCCTTTTCTCCGGTGCGCCGCGTGAGCTACGCCGTCGAGAACGCGCGCGTGGAGCAGCGCACCGACCTCGACAAGCTGGTCATGGAAATCGAGACCAACGGTGCCACCTCGCCGGAAGAGGCGATCCGTGCCTCGGCGAAGATCCTCGTCGACCAGTTCGTGGTCTTCACCGGCCTGGAAGGAACCGACCTGCCGACCTTCGGTGAGCGCGAGGCGCCGCGCAAGGACAACTTCGACCCCATCCTGTTGCGTCCGGTCGACGAACTCGAGCTCACGGTGCGTTCGGCCAACTGCCTGAAGGCCGAGAACATCTACTACATCGGCGACCTGATCCAGCGCACCGAGACCGAGTTGCTCAAGACGCCGAACCTGGGTCGCAAGTCGCTCAACGAAATCAAGGAAGTGCTGGCCTCGCGTGGCCTGACCCTGGGTGCGCGCCTGGAGAACTGGCCTCCGCAAGGTCTGGACAAGCGCTGATTGTTTGACCCCCCGGCCGCCTGGCGGCCGCCCCCCGAGGGGGCTGACCAAACCCGACCGGGCAACCCGGATCGGGCTTGGCCCTTCGGTCCATACCGCGTTCCCCTGGGTCGCCTTGGGCGACCTGTCCCCTCCGGGGGGCGAATACCAGCTCAAGTGTGCACGCTTCGGTACCTGATCCGGCCGAGGTTCGATAAGGAAAGGAAAGCACCATGCGTCACGGACACGGACTGCGTAAACTCAACCGCACCAGCGAGCATCGCCTGGCGATGCTGCGCAACATGTGCGTTTCGCTGCTCCAGCACGAAGCGATCAAGACCACTCTGCCCAAGGCCAAGGAACTGCGGCGCGTGGTCGAACCGCTGATCACGCTGGGCAAGAGCCCCAGCCTCGCCAATCGCCGCTTGGCCTTTGCGCGCCTGCGCGATCGCGACATCGTCACCAAGCTGTTCGACGAACTGGGCCCGCGCTACCAGGCTCGCCCGGGTGGTTACACCCGCATCCTGAAGATGGGGTTCCGCGTGGGCGACAACGCGCCGATGGCGTATGTCGAGCTGGTTGACCGACCCGATCCCGCTGTGGCGACAGCCTCCGAGACCGCGGCCGAGTAAGTCGCGGTCATCGGCCGATAGGCCTGTCTGGGGCCGTCGGCCAAGGGCGCCCGCCCGACAGGCCTGGAGCCGTCGATCGACCGGCGGGCCGTGGCAAACGTGACGACGACCCGCGCGGACCGACCTCGCAAGGGGGTGGGGTGCGCGGTGCCCGGCCCCGAGCCGCTGCATTGAACCCCCTACCCTGGCCGCAAGTGCGTTCGCGAGCGACAATGCACGCCATGATGTCTGCCGCCTCCGCTGACCGGGCGCGCACGCCTGCCCGTGGGCTGTACTGGGTTGCCCGCTGCCTCATGCTGGTGCTGTGCGCCGTGGCGTGGCCGCCGGCGTTTGCTGCCGACGATTTCCTCGAGCCCGAGAAGGCATTCGTGCTGACCGTGCGCATGGCCGAGCCCGGGCGGGCTCAGGTGCACTTCGAAGTCGCACCGGGGTACTACCTGTACCGCGATCGCCTCGCGGTGGTGGCGCGAGGGGCGACCCTGGGCGAGGTCCAGATTCCGGCTGGCAAGGTCAAGTACGACGAGAACTTCCAGAAGAACGTCGAGACCCTGCGCGGGTCGGTGCCCATCGCGGTGCCACTGGCCTCGACCGCCGGCCCTTTCGCGTTGCAGGTCACCTCGCAGGGCTGCGCGGATGCGGGCCTGTGCTACCCGCCCATGACTTCCGAGTGGAAGCTTGACCCGGCTGCCCTTACCGCCGTGAGCTCGGTCGGCGCGGCGACCGGCCCAGCCGCGACCGGTGCGCCAGGCGAGCCACGTCGCAACACGGTGAGCGCGCTGCGTGACGGCTCGCTCGTCGACGAGGTGCTCGCCACCGGCCAGTTCTGGCGCATCGTCGGTGCATTTCTGGTTGCCGGGGTGTTGCTGTCGCTCACCCCATGTGTGCTGCCGATGCTGCCGATCCTGTCGTCGATCATCGTCGGCACGCAGGAGCGCCCCAGTCGCCTGCGTGGCTTGGCACTGGCGTCGAGCTACTCGCTGGGCATGGCCATGGTCTACACCTTGCTCGGTGTGGCCGCCGGCCTCGCCGGCGAGGGCTTCAGCGCAGCCCTGCAGACGCCTTGGGCTCTGGGCAGCTTCGCGGCACTGCTGGTGCTGTTTTCGCTGTCGATGTTCGACGTCTACGAGCTGCGCCTTCCGGCGCGATTCACCACGCACGTCAGCGCACGCTGCGACCGCCTGCCCGCCGGGCAGGTCGCTGGCGTTTTCGTCATGGGCGGGTTGTCGGCGCTCATCGTCAGCCCTTGCGTGACCGCGCCGCTGGCCACTGCGCTGGTGTTCATCAGCCAGAGCCGCGATGTGGTGCTGGGCGGAACCGCACTCTTCGCGATGGCCACCGGGATGAGCGCACCGCTGTTGCTGCTGGGGGTGTCATCGGGGCGCTGGCTGCCGCGATCGGGGCCCTGGATGCACACCATCAAGCGGCTCTTCGGTGCCATGATGCTCGGGGTGGCGATCTGGATCGCGCAGCCGGTGTTGCCGGCCTCGCTGGTGATGGCAAGCTGGGGTCTGCTGATGCTGCTGGTGGGTTTCGTGCTGCGGCCGCTGCACCCGGGGCATCATCGACACGCCCTGCGCAGCTGGGTGCGCCGGACCTGCGGCGTGGCCGCGCTCGTCCTGGGCTCGGCCCAGCTGGTGGGCGCAGCCTCTGGCGGCCGCGATCCGCTGCAGCCGCTGGCCCATTGGCTCGAGCCAGCCGTGGAGGCCGGCCAAGGCCCCAAGTTCCGCCCCGTGCGTTCTGTTGCAGAGCTCGACGAGATCCTGCGAACGGCCGGCCGGCCGGTGGTGCTCGACTTCTACGCCGATTGGTGCGTTTCATGCAAGGAGATGGAGCGCTTCACCTTCAGCGATCCCGAGGTTGCGCGGCGGCTCGATGCCGCCCTGCTGCTGAAGGCCGACGTCACCGCCAACACCCCGGAGGACCGCGCCCTACTCGCCCGGTTCAAGCTGTTCGGCCCGCCCGGTACCTTGTTCTTCGACGCGCGCGGCCAGGAACGCAGGCAAGCCCGCGTGGTGGGCTTCCAGACGGCCACCCGGTTCCGATCGACGCTGGATCAGGCTGGCCTGTGACGGCTGTCGCAACCCGCGGCTGCTGAATTACCTAAGTCACGATGGCGCCGCCCGGGCGCTGCTTATCCTTGCCCGGGCTGACAGGAGCGCGCAGTGACGACTGGTGTGTGGGCGGGTGCGACCCGTCGAGTGCAGGTGGGACTTGCGGTGCTGGCATGCGCCATCATGGCTGGCTGCAGCAGCCCGCCCAAGCCCGTGGTCACGGCGGTGTCGGGTTCCATCGAAGGCTCGCCTCGGCTCAATCCCAGCGTCAACCAGCGGCCCTCGCCGCTGCTGATGCGCCTGTACGAATTGCGGACGCCTGCGGCGTTTTCCAGCGCCGACTTCATGGCGCTCTACCAGTCGGACCAGGCCGCGCTGGCCACCGACATGGTCGCGCGCGAGGAGTTCATGCTGCAGCCGGGCGAGACGCGCGCGCTTCGCAAGACGCTCGCCGCGGATACGCGCTACATCGGTGTGCTGGGCATCTACCGCAACCTCGAGAAGGCGACCTGGCGAGCGGTGGTCCCGGTCCAGGTGGGCAAGTCCCAGACGCTCACGGTGAAGGCCGGCGAGCTGGCCGTCACAGCCGAGGTCAAGCCTTGATCGCGCACGCCGCATCGCGCACCGCGCCTCGCCCAGGAGCCTCGCACGCATGAGCTGGCGCAACCGGGTCATCTGGTCGCAGGGCATGTTCCTGCAGCCGCATCATTACCAGCAGGAGTGCCGGTTCGTCGAGTCTCTTGTAGACGCGCGCTCGCGCGCGGCTCACCCCTACGGCTGGGGCTACGCCGACCTGGTGCTGGACGAGGCCCAGTTGGCACTCGGCCGAGTGGGCCTCATCCGCGCGGTCGGCATCCTGCCGGACGGAACGCCCTTCTCCATACCCGATCACGACGCGCTGCCGCCCCCGCTCGAGGCGACCGAGGATCTCAAAGGCGAACTGATCTACCTGGCCGCACCGCTGGCGCGCGCCGGCGTGACTGAGGTGGACTTCGGTGACGGGCAGGGCGACGACATGTGTCGCTTTCGCGTACTCGACGCTGAACTGCGCGACCACACCAACGCCACCGACGATCCCGAACCCATACAGACCGGCGCCCTGGCGCTGCGGTTGCTGCGCGAGCGCGACGCCAGCGATGGGTACGCATTGCTGGGCGTTGCACGCGTACTCGAGCGCAGAAGTGACGGCCAGCTGGTTCTCGACCGCGCCTACCTGGCGCCCCAGAGCCGCATCGAGGCCAGCGGCCAGCTGTCAGCGGTGGCTGGCCTGCTGCACGGATTGATCCAGCAGCGCGGCCGGCAACTGGCCGCCCGCATGGGCCAGCTTGGACACGGTCTGTCGGAAGTGGGTGACTTCCTGATGCTGCAAACGCTCAATCGTGCGGAGCCGGTCTTTCGGCAATTCGCCGGCGCGCCCAGCGTCCACCCCTGGACGTTTTACCTCGGTTGCCTGCAGTTGGCTGGCGACCTTGCCACCTTCTCCGGCAATCGCCGACATCCGCCCGAGTACCCCTTGTACCGCCACGATGACCTGCAGCACGTCTTTGCGCCGGTCGTCGAAGACCTGCGCAACCTGCTGTCGACCGAGCTGCAGCGTCATGCCGTGCAGATCGAGCTGATCGACCGCAACCACGGCGTGCGTACGGCGGTGATCGCCGATCACGATCTGCTGCGCACGGCCTCGTTCGTGCTCGCGGTGCAGGCGCAGGTGCCGGCCGAGCAGCTCAGGCAGCGCTTCCCGGCGCAGTCCAAGCTCGGCCCCGTCGAACGCATTCGCGATCTGGTGAACCTGCAACTGCCAGGGGTCGTGCTCAACAGCCTGCCCGTAGCACCACGCCAGCTGCCCTTCCATGCTGGTTTCCATTACTTCGAGCTGGAGCGGCAGGGCGATCTGTGGAAGCAGCTCGAGCGCACCGGCAATCTGGCGCTCCATGTGGCCGGCGACTTCCCCGGGCTCGAGCTCGAGCTCTGGGCCATCCGCCAATCCTGAGGCTGCCCGCTCGCGCGTCGGGGTGAACCACCATGGCCACGGATCCCACATCCAACGATCCCTTCGCGCAACTCGACGGGCAGCGCACCTTCATCAAGCCGAACCCGGGCGGGGGTTGGGCCCCGGGACCGCGCCCGCCCGAACCGCCGACGCAGTCCATAGACGGCGCCGACGCTCCACTGGCCGACAGCGGCCTGAATCCACTGCTGGCCGTTGCCAACAAGCTGATGCTCGCGGTGCCGCAGCTGCGACGCACCCGCCATGTCCCCGACCCCGGCGCGCTGCGAACGGCGCTGGCGCAAGGAGTCCGTGAGTTCGAGGCCTCCGCACACCAGCGCGGAGTACCGCCCGAGCGGGTGATGGCCGCGCGCTATGTGTTGTGCACCATGCTTGACGAGGCGGCCGCCGACACGCCTTGGGGCGGCTCCGGGGTGTGGGGGCGCAACAGCCTGCTGGCCACCTTCCACAACGAGACCTATGGTGGTGAGAAGGTGTTCCAGCTCATGGCGCGACTGGCCGAGAAGCCCGACGCCAATCGTGACCTGCTGGAGCTGATCTACGCCGCCATCGCTCTGGGTTTCGAAGGTCGATATCGCGTGATCGACAACGGCCGTGCGCAGCTGGAGGCTGTTCGCGACAAGCTTGCGCAGATCATTCGCCAGCAGCGCGGGCCCTATCCCGGTGACCTGGCACAGCACTGGCCGGGTCAGCCGATGGCGCAGCGGCGCGCGTTGAGTTGGCTGCCGCTGGCGGTCACCGCGGTGCTCGCCGTGCTGTTGCTGGTGGGCATCTACAGTGCTTTCCTGTTCTCGCTGGGCGGGCACACCGACCCCGTCTATGGCCAGATCCAGAGTTTGCGCCTGGCGCCCCCGGTGGCGCCGGTGGCGCAGCCGGCGCCGGTGCCGCGGCTTGCGCAGTTCCTGCAGTCGGACATCAAGGCGGGATTGGTGGCCGTGCGTGACGAAGTCGATCGCAGCGTCGTCACGATCCGCGGCGACGGCCTGTTCGCGTCGGGCAGCGCCACCCTGGTGCCCGAGCGGGAGCCTCTGATGGGCCGCATTGCACAGGCGCTTGCCAAGGTGCAGGGCGCCGTGCTCGTCACGGGCCACACTGACAACAAGCCTGTGCGCACCACACGCTTCCCGTCGAACTGGCACCTCTCCGAAGAGCGCGCACGCACCGTGCGCGATCTGCTGGTGGCCAGCGGCGTGGCGACCGATCGGGTGCGCGCGGAGGGCCGTGCCGAAGGTGAGCCGGTGGCGAACAACGATACCGACGCCAACCGCGCGCTGAACCGGCGTGTCGAGGTCACCCTGTTCACCACTCGCAGCGAGTCCCGGGCCGTGCGGGCGGCCGTCCCCACGGCGCCGGCCAGCGGAGCACAAAGATGAAGAAGGTGCTGGGCTGGATCTTCAATCGATGGGTGCTGGGCGCGGTCCTGTTGATCGCGCTGATCCTGGCCGTCTGGATCGTCGGGCCGATCGTGGCGGTGGGCGAATGGCGCCCGCTCGACAGTGAGCGGGCGCGGTGGATCACCACTGCCGTGCTGCTGCTGCTCACTGCGATATGGGTCACCTGGCGCATCTGGCGAGCGCGACGCGGCAATGCGATGGTGGTCGACCGCCTGATTGCGCAGCCCGCGGCAGACGCCAAGGCGCCGCAGGAGAGCGCCGACCTGGCAGCCGTGCGGCAGCGCTTTGCAGAGGCCATGGCCACCTTGCGCAAGGCGCGCTTCGGGCCGGCGGGCTCCAAGCCAGGTGCAGGCGGCTGGGCTGGGCGCTTGTCGGGCCGCTACCTATACGAGCTGCCCTGGTACATGATCATCGGGGCGCCGGGCTCCGGCAAGACCACGGCGTTGCGCAATTCGGGCCTGCAGTTCCCGCTGTCCGACAAGATGGGCGAGGAAGCCGTGCGCGGCGTGGGCGGTACGCGCAATTGCGACTGGTGGTTCACCGACCAGGCCGTTCTGATCGATACCGCTGGTCGCTTCACGACACAGGACAGTGACCAGGCCGGCGATGCGGCCACCTGGACCGGCTTCCTCGGCATGCTGAAGAGGTCGCGCCCGCGCCAGCCGCTCAACGGTGTGCTGGTCACGGTGTCGGTGTCCGACCTCATCGCCAAGAGCGCGCCCGAGCGCGCCCGTTACGCGGCCACGGTCCGTCAACGCATGCAGGAACTGCACGAGAAGCTCAACGTGCGCTTCCCGATCTACCTGCTGGTCACCAAGTGCGACCTCCTGGCTGGCTTCATGGATGCCTTTGCCGCGCTGGACAAGAACCAGCGTGCCACGCCATGGGGCTACACCTTCGCGCTGGACAAGGCGGGTCTGCCCAAGCAGTCGCCGCTGGCAGAGAGCACCCCCGAGTTCGACCTGCTGCTGCAGCGCCTGAACGACGGGCTGATCGACCGCCTGCAGGCTGAGCCCGATGCGTCGAGGCGAGCTCGCATCTACGGTTTTCCCAACCAGTTCGCAGGGTTACGCGGCGCCTTGCAGGAGTTCGTCGAGCAGGTGTTCTCGCCCTCGCCGTACGAAGCCCAGCCGCTGCTGCGTGGCGTCTACTTCGTCAGCGGGACCCAGGAGGGCACGCCGATCGACCGGATGCTGGGCTCCATCGCACGGCAGTACCAGCTCGAGCGGGCCATGCTGCCGCCGCAGCAGGCCAGTGGCCGCAGCTACTTCCTGCAGCGGTTGCTGACAGAGGTCGTCTTCGCCGAGCAGGGGCTGGCCGGCACCAATCGCGGATGGGAGCGGCGGCGCTCGGCCATCGTGCTGGCAGGCTATGGCGCGATCGGGCTCTCGGCCGTGGGTTGCGTCATCGCCTGGGCCATCAGCTACAGCAACAACAAGGAGTACGTGCAGACCGTGGCGACGCGGGTGGACGCGGTGCGGCGCCTGGTGCAAGAGACACCCAATCGGGCGTCGGCGGAGCTCACGCCGATCGTCGGTGCCCTGGAGGCCACGCGGGGTCTCGCCCTGGCCGGGGCGGTGAAATCCGACGCCGATGTGCCGTGGAGGCTCGGTTTCGGCCTCTACCAGGGACGTCGGCTCGACAGCGCCGCCCGCGCGGCCTACGAGCGCATGCTGGTCGACGCCATGCTGCCGCGACTGGCCATTCGGGTCGAGGAGCAGCTGCGCGCCGGAGATCAACAGGAGTCGCAGTACGAGGCGCTCAAGGCCTACCTGATGATGTACGACCCCGAGCACTTCGATGCGCCTTCGCTGAAGGCCCACGTCGAGTCCGATTGGGACGCCCGCATCGGCCGTGAACTGACCACCGAGCAGCGCGACCAACTCAGCGGTCATCTCGACGCACTGTTGGCGCAGGGCGCGGCGGTCTCTCCGCTGCCGCAGGATGCCAAGCTGATCGAGGCCACGCGGACGCAGCTCGCTTCGGTGTCGCTGCCGCAACGGGTGTACAACCGGATGCGCCAGCGTGGCCTGGGCACGGAGTTCCCCGAATTCTCGGTGGCGCGGGCTGGCGGCGGGAACGCGCCCCTGGTGTTCACCCGCGCCAGCGGTGCACCGCTGACCAAGGGCGTTCCGGGTCTGTTCAGCTACGACGGCTACCACAAGGGGTTCCAGGCGGTCGTGGGCGACGTCACCAAGCAGTTGGCCGATGAGCAGGGGTGGGTGCTCGGACTCCAGGGAGCCGATGCCAAGGGCGCCGAGGCGTTGCTGGGCTCCGGCCGCCTGGTCGATGATGTGCGACGGATCTACCTGAACGAGTACGCGGCCGCCTGGGAAGCGTTCATTGCCGACATCCGGCTGGTGCCGGTGACCAGCATCGCGCAGTCGGTGCAGACCACGCGCCTGCTGGCGGCACCCGATTCGCCCATGTTGCCGCTGCTCAGGGCGATCTCTCGCGAAACCACGCTGCTGGCCAAAGGCGCCGGTGCCACCGATACGGTCAAGGAAGGGCTGCGCGGAGCGGTCCAGGCGTCGCGCGACCGGCTGCTCGGATCGGTGGGGGTGAAGGCGCCAACGACCGGCGCACCCACCGCGCGCATCGAGAGCCTGGTCGACGATCGCTTCGTCGGATTGCGCCGACTCGTCACCGCGCCCGAGGGTGGCAAGGCACCCATCGAAGGGGTGATGTCGCGGCTCGGCGAGCTGCAGGTGCTGCTCACGGCTGTCGACTCCGCCGTGAAGGGAGGGGCAGCACCGCCGGCTTCACCGCTGCCCACCCAGATCAAGGCCGAAGCCGCCAATTCACCGGAACCGGTGCGCTCCATGCTCGACACGCTCGGCAACACCAGTTCGCGCGCGGCGTTGGTGCAGGTGCGCGAGAACCTGGCTCGCGACGTGCGCTCGCAGATCGGTGAGTTCTGCCAGCAGGCGGTGACGGGCCGTTTCCCGTTCGATCCCAACTCGACGCGCGACGTGACCCAGGCCGACTTCGCGGCCATCTTCGGCCCTGGGGGCAAGTTCGACCTGCTGATGCAGCAGAAGCTGGCACCGTACGTCGACACCAGCACGCGGCCCTGGAGCTTCCGGCCGGTGGATGGCACCCCTCTCGGTACCGACAGCGGTTCACTGCCGCAGTTCCAGCGAGCGGCGGTGATCCGCGAGACGTTCTTTGCCGCCGGGGCCGCGGGGCCTTCGCTGCGGCTGGAGTTCAAGCCGGTGGAAATGGATCCGGCACTGCAGCAGTTCGTGCTCGACGTGGACGGCCAGATCGTGCGTTATGCCCACGGTCCGCAGATTCCGACCGTCGTGCAGTGGCCAGGGCCGCGCGGGTCGGGTCAGGTGCGCGTGATGGTCAGCCCATCGGGCTCCACGGGGATGGTGGCCGATGGACCTTGGGCGCTGTTCCGGCTGTTCGAGCGCGTCAACCTCCAACCCGGGTCGGCGCCGGAGAAGTTCCGGGCCACGTTCGATCTCGACGGCCGCAAGGCAGTCTTCGACGTCACGACCAGCAGCGTGCGCAACCCGTTCCGCATGGCCGAGTTGAAGCAGTTCACTTGCCCCAACGGGTTGTGACACCGATGCCCGGAAACCGCCTGGCTGTACGGATGGGCTGATCATGGAACCGAAGGACGCGCCAGGCTGGTTCGGCAAGTTGTCGTCGCTGGGCGACTTCGCGTCTCGCCGTCTGCCCGACGAGTGGATCCAGGCCTGCGATGCCTGGCTGTCGCAGTCGATCGCGGCCAGCCGGCAGCAACTGGCCGAACGCTGGCTGGAGGTGTATCTGTCCGCACCGCTTTGGCGCTTCGCATGGGCACCGGGTGTGATCGATCGCGAGTGGTGGTTCGGCGTGCTGATGGCCAGTTGCGACAACGTCGGTCGCTACTACCCGCTGGTCATCGCACAGCGACGCGACCGTCCGCCGCTCGATCGCGTCGCGTTCGACCACCTCGAGCTCTGGTGGATGCACACCGCTCAGGCAGCGATGCACACGCTGGCAGACCCTTCTTCGCTGGATACCTTCGAACAGACGCTGCAACAGGCGCCGCCCTGGCCGAGTGCGGGCGCGGTGATGGTGCCGCAGCTGCGGTCCGCCCCAGGCCGCGAGCGTTATGCAGTGGCGCCGGGCGCCTCGCTTGGCCAGGTGCTGCACGGCTTCTCCGTGAGCGAGTTGCATGGCAAGCTGGCGGGTTCGAGCTTGTGGTGGCCGCTCGGCGAAGGCAGCCGCGAGGGCAGTGTCACCGTGGTGCCGGGGCTGCCGCCGCCGTCGCAGTTCGTTGACCTGCTGGGCGGGCAGTGGTGACCGGCTGAGCGCCGATCCGTACCTGCCGTTGCCCTGTCGTTGCGCGTCGGACCCGACCGATGAACGGCCGTGCGGCCTTCACAGGGGCGCCGCCGGTGGTCGAACCCGGGGCACCGTATCGTCGGACTGCACGCGGGTGACGTCCGCAGGGTCGCCCACCCACACGGTCACCGCAGAGTAGTTGTCCTGCTTGGGATTCGACCGTGCCACGATGCGCTGCTGCAGGCGGTCGAGCCACTCCTCGGGTGAGCGCGACTCGCCGAGAGTCATGGTGAGCGTGAGCGGGTCGAGCGGTTCCCACCAGCCGTCGGTGCACAGCAGGAACACATCGCCGTCCTGCAACTCGACCGGACGGGCCACGGTGTGCGGCTCGACGTCGCCGTCGATGCCCAGGGCCGCCAGCAACTGGTTCTTTTGAGGATGGGTGCTGGCCTGCTGGGGCGTGAGCAGGCCCGCACGCACCATGCGCTGGACGATGCTGTCGTCGGCGGTGACCAGGTCGGTGACGCCGCGGCGGATGCGATACAGGCGCGAGTCACCCACGTGTGACCACAGCGCCGCCGTCGCATAGGGGTCGATCCACAGGGCGACCACCGTGCAGTGCATGCGCTCGTCGAGGTGGTCGGAGTCCTGGTGACGCTGCACCATCGCATGGGCGGCGCGCACCGCCAGAGTGAGGGTCTGCGGGGTGAACTCGACCGTCGGGTTGTGCAGCACGGATTCGACGCACGTCACCGCGCGCTGAGCGGCCTCCGCGCCGCGACGATGCCCACCGGCGCCGTCGGCCACCACGGCATACCAGCCGTAAGGCCCGGCGCCGTGGCGCAGGTCGTCCTCGTTGGCCTGGCGGGCGCCGACCTCGGTGCGGCTGGCGATGCGGATGGTCAGCACGGTGTGTCAGCCTCCGCCGCCATTGCGCTTGAGCCGTTCGAGCTGCTGCTCGTAGGCCGCGAGAAAGGCCTTGCCAAACAAGGTCTGGAAGTCCTCTTGTGCCTCTTCCTTGATGGCACCGAAGTGCTGCAGGTAGAGCTCCCACAGCTTGGCCTTGCGGTTCATCGGCAGCAAGCTGTCCAGCAGCGATCCCCCGACGAGCTTGGCCTCGAGTTCGCCAGGTTCGAAGCGATCAAGCATGCCATCGAGTGCGGCGCGCATGCCGGCCACGGTGCCGATCGAGTGGCCGACCAGATCGTTCATCGCGTCGCTCATGGCGGCAGGACCGGCCAGGAACCCGCGCATGGTGGGCTGCAGCAACTGCTCGATGCCCGTGGTGGCGTCGGGCGAGAACTTCAGCGGGTTGTTGCCCCGCGCCTGGATCATGGTGACCGCCGCACGAAGTTCGTGCTTGGTGGTGGCGCGCACGGCCATCAATTGCAACGTGCCGTCCACCGCCGCGCGCAGCAGCCCTCCGATGTCGCGCATCATGCCCAGCGACAGCGGCGGCATGCGGCGAGCGTCGATGCCTGCGCCCTCGCAAAACGCCGCCCACAGGGCGTCGACAGCCGATGCCGGCATGTCACCGGGTTCTGCGCTTGCCTGGGGCGTCGCCGGCAGGCCCGGCCGCGGCAGGCTGCCGGTCGACAGGTTCAGCTCAATGTCGGCCTGCGGGGGGCTGTCTTCGGCAGGTCGCAGCGTGGTGTGGTGGGCAGGGCTTGCGCCGGCGCCGATGGGCTGCAGCCAGTGCAGTCCGGTCGGCAGGATGGCCGAGTGGGCAACGGGTTCCGCAATGGGCGCGGCGGCAGCGACCTGCGGGGCCATGAACCCGGCATGCAGGTCGGGCGTGTGGTTTGGCGCAGTGGGTGCGCGCGAGGGCGGTGGCGCATCGGTGCCACCAAATAGCGCCAGCGGATCGGTCGACACGCCGCCCGGGGCGGCCGGAACTCCAGGCGGTGCCGGCGGAGCTGGCCGATCCCATGGATGTGCCGACACTGGCGCCGCTGCAGGCGCGCCAGCCATGAACTGGGCCAGGGGGTCGGCGGCGGGCCCGCCGCTGCCTCCGGGACCGGCCAGTCCGAAGATGTCGTCGATCGAGGCGCCGCCGGCGCGCGGCAGCAGGTCAGCAAAGGTATTGCCGCTTTGCTCCGGCGTTGGTTGGGGCCGCGCGGGCGCGGGCGCGGCGAACGGATCGAAGTCGTCTGGCAGGCGCGCTGCAGGTGGCCGGGCGGCAGGGCCTGCGCCAACCGCCCGAGAGCCCGGAGCGACGCCGGCAGGTGCCGGCATCAGGTCGGCGAATGGATCGGTCGGTGCTGGGGGCGGTGGTGCCGGAGCAGCCCCGGAGGGCTGAGCGCCCCCCATCAGATCGGCAAAGGGGTTGCTGCTGGACAGCGGAATGCCGAAGTCGGGCATGCCACCAATCGACGGTGGCGCCGCGGGGCGTGGAACCGCCGAGGGCGTCGATATCGGTTCCCGCGATCCCGACCGGTCCGCGCGCGGCTCGAGAGGCAACCCGCCCCCGGTGGCGGCCGCGCGGCCACGCGTGACCTCGACGGCTCGCGGATCGTCAGGCCCGCCCACGGCAACCTTGAGCAGGTAGCCGCCGATGCGGATCTGGTCGCGGTGGTTCAGTGGCGAGGATTCGCCTTGCACCAGCGTGCGTCCGGCGACGACGATCGGGTTGGCGGCGCCCACGTTCTTGATCAGGAAACCCGCACCCATCGGAATGATCTCGGCCTGCAAGCGCGAGATGTGGCGCTCCGGGTCGGGCAGTGCCATGGTGTTGTGGTCGGCGCGGCCGATGGTGCCGCCCTGGCTGTCGAAGACGGCCGTGATCGGCTGGGACAGCGGCTGCTCGTTGAGCGATACCGCATGCAACGTGATGGTCATGGCCGGTGGGTGTGGTCGGGGCCTGGGGTCGCGGTACGCGCGCCTTGCACAGCAGTGAGTTACCGCCGCACGGCATGATCGGCCGAAGGTGGGTGTTGCGGGTGTTGGGCTGGCGTTGATCGTCGGGCGCGATGGCCGGACCAGCAAGGTCCGAAAGTCACGCAGCCAAACCCGGCGAACGGCCGCAACGTGCCGACGCAGGCGCCACGGTGCCGGCCGGTGGCACAGGAACCTTGGCAGGCGTCGCGCGGGCGCCACTCGTTACCAATTCCTGCAATTCGTCTGGCAGGCGAGCCCGGTGGTTGCCTACCCACTCGACGATGGTGGCGGCCCCGTTGCCCAGTGACCGTGGGCTTGTTGGCGCCGACCGGGCTGGTCGATAATCAAGACTCACTTCCCCAGGGGCGCAGCCCCGGGAGGTTGGCGTCGTGCCTGCGTCGTGGGTGTGCGCCGTCCAACCTGCCTTCGAGACCATTGCGAACCCCACCATGAAATCGCGCAGCATGCACGCGGGCCTCGTGCCATGGGCAGCCGGCATCGCCTTGATCGCGGGTTGTGCCCAACCGCCTGCCTCGCGCGATGAGTCACCTGCCTCGCGACCGACGCCGCAGACCGCGCCGGCGCCGGCAGCACCCGTGCAAACCCCTGCGGTCGAGGCGCCGCCGGCGCTGCCCCCCCTGACGCCCCAGGCTGTTCCCAAGGCGGTGACTGGCGCCATCGAGTTGCTGGAGATGGGGCACGAAGACCAGGCGGCCACCGAACTGCAGCGCGTACTGGCCGTCGAGCCCAACCACCGCCTGGCCCAGAGCCTGATGCGCCAAATCAAGGACGACCCCGTGGCCATGTTCGGCAAGGAGTCGTTTCCTTACCGTGTTCAGGCCGGCGAGTCGCTGTCACGCATCGCACAGCGTTTTCTTGGCGATGTCCACCTCTTCTACGCACTGGCTCGCTACAACGACATCAAGGTTCCGCGCCAATTGGCAGGGGGGCAGCAGATCCGGGTTCCGGGCAAGGCGCCGCCGCCATCGGCACTGACACCGCCGGCAGCGCCAGTCAAAGGCGGGGCGTCGGCACCCGCAGTCCCCACTCCGACGGCGGCGCCCAATGCGGCTGCGTCGGCGCCAGCGCCCGATCCGGCGGTTGAGGCGGCGCAGGCCGCCAAGGCCCGTACAGATGCGATCAACCGCAATGTGCGGGCTGCGCGCGGTGCGTTTGCCAAGCAGGACCTCAACGGCGCCATTCGCGCCTGGGACGCCGTGCTCGAGCTCGACCCCGGCAACCGCACGGCCCAGCTCGAGCGCCAGAAGGCCATCGACCTGAAGGAGAAGCTCACCAAGGTGAAGTGAGCGAGCCTGCCGGGTGGCGCGGTGCGCCTGGCGTTTCAGCGGTCTTGCCGAGCGGCCGATGCTGGCGGCGCTGCTCGCATGCCGCGGGTGGGTGAGTCGGGCAGGCGCTGCTCGAGCAAGTCGGTGAGCATCTTCTGGGCCGCCGCGTCCTGGCCACGTTGGCTCAGGTGTGCCTGCAGCAGAGCAATCGCCGCACTCACTTCGCCCTGCGTGGCCAACATGGCGGCGTGCTCGACCACGTTGCGATCACTGCCGCTGCGGCCAGTGGTTTCGGGCTTGGTCGTTGGGCGACTGTCCGGCCGCGCCGCCGGGCGCGATGAGGACGACTGCCGCACCAGCGTGAGCCGCGAGAGCTTGCCCAGGTGCTGCTTCTGGATGCGCTCGCGTTCGAGGGTGCGCAGCGCATCGGCTGCACCGGCGTGTGCCGGTGCCAGCGCCAGCGCCCCGAGATACTGGCTGGCGGCAGCATCGATGTCGCCGCGCCGGCGTGCGGCATCCGCTCGTGCCAGACGCTCGGCCAATGCGTTATCGAGCTGCGATTGGGCCTGCTGGCGGCGCGCGATGTAGTCGGGATGTGCTGGGCGCAAGGTGAGCAACACGTCCCAGCCCCACACCGCCTCCGCCCAGCGCGCCTGTCTCGCAGCGGAGTCGGCTGCCTGCACCTGGCGGCTCTCGAAAGCAGCGGTCGGGTCGGGTGATGCGGGCACCTGGGCGGGGGGCGGTGGCGGGCTGGGTGTCGGCGGCGCGCTGCCGCAGCCGGCCAGTGCTGCGGCCAGCACGGACCCCAGCGCAGCGGCCAGCAGCACGCGCGAGCGGCGCCCGTGCAGCCCCACATCGGCGCCGCTCATTACCATGGTGCCCCCAGCCGGCGACTGGTCTGCAGTCGCGATTTGAAGTCCTCGAGGTCGTGGTCGCCGAAGATCATCGTTCGGCGCAGCATCAGCGGGTGCGCGAAGAACGCATTGCCACCCGGGTTGACGGTGACGCCCAACTCGTAGCGCTGTCGCGTCATGGCATCGAGCACCACTTCGTTCGCATCGCCGAATGGATAGGCGAAGTGGCGAACCTGAACCCGCGCCGCGCTCAGCCGCCGCTCCAGCAGTTCGCGTGGAGCACGCAGCTCGCTGGCCACGGCCTGCCGGTATCGATCGTCCGTCTCGCCTGGCGAGCGCTCGATGAGGTTGCGGTGCGTCTTGGAGTGCGCCTGAATGTCGATCAGGCCCGATTGGGCCATCTCGGCCAGCTGTGACCAGCTCAGCCCGTCGCCGGTGCCGACGAAGTCGGTGTAGACGAACAACGTGGCGGGGAACCCATGCTTGCGCAGCAGCGGGTAGGCGTGCCGGTAGACCGACTCGTATCCGTCGTCGAAGGTGATCACCACCGATCGCGGCGGCAGCGCCTCGCGGCCGGCCAGGAAGCCGACCAGCTGCGACAACCGGACCACGCGGTAGCCGTGCTGCGCCAGCCATTCGATCTGGGCCGCAAATGACGCGGGTGACACGACCATCTTGCTGCTGCCCGTGCCGAATCGGTGATAGCACAAGATCGGAACGGTCTGGAAGTCGTTGCTGCGCACGCCAGTCGGGTTTGGGGCGGTCAGAGGTACCACCAGCGGCTGCAGCGCCTGCAGCGCCTGCTCGGGGTTGGCCTCGCCGATCTGCCAGGCTCGATCGGCGTGTCCCAGCAGCCGGGCTGCGATGGCGTCGAGCCGGTCGCCGTGCCGGGGTTGGTAGATGAGCAGCTTGTCGCTGCGCGCGATCACGTGGCCTGTGGCGCCGGGCCAGCTCGCGTCCAAAGCGGCCGGCACCTCGGCGGCAGGGGCCGCAGCCTCCGGCGCTGCAACGGGTCCGGTTCGCGGCGCACCGGCACAGCCAGCCAGGCCGGCGATGCAAGACGCCAGCAACAGGCGCCGGCGCGATTGCGACGGTGCAGTCATGTCAGTGGCGACCAGCAGCCGGCCATCGGCTCGCATCCGGCGCCCCACCGGGGGTCCATGGACAGCCTCGTCCCGGCGGAATTAGCGACCGCTGCCGGGCTGCGATGGCGGCGCGCCGTTGCCGGGGCTGTCGAGGCCGATCGGTCGGCTGTCTGCAGGAACACTGCGGCCATCCAGCGGCACGGGCAGGCTGTCGGCCGCCGCCCGTCGCGAAGCCTGCGTGTAGATGCCCGTGTGCCGGCCGGTGGGCACCATCGTCGGCGGCGACCCGACAGCACCGGCCTCGCGGTCCTGCAGCGCCTGGGCCATGGCATCGAACGCTTGGTACAGCTCGCCGAACTCGTCGCGGCGTTGCTCGTTGATGCGGTGGTCGAACCGACCCTTGCCGATCTCGGTCATCGAGTCGGCCACCAGGCGAATGGGCTTGGCGAACCAGTTGGCCACGAAGTACATCGCCACCGCCACCGCCAGCACCGTGACCACCGCGAGAGCGATCATCAGCGTGATCGACAACCGCGCCACCTGCGTGAGCGGCTCCTCGGGAATGCCCAGCGCTACCCGACCGACCTGCTTGTCCTGAAAGGTGACGGGTGCCTCGAAGCCGAGGACGGGACTGCCGTTGACCACGTAGCGCGTGGCAGCGATGCCTGACAGCCGTCCGAGTGACTCGGCGCCTTCGGGACGATAGACCTGTCCGACGAGGTTGGCCTGGCTGGAGACGCGCACGACGCCGCTGAGGTCGATGACGGTGACGCGCTCGAAATTGCGCGTCTTCATGATTTCCTGCACCGCGACCTCGACGGCATCCCAGTCGTCGCCCAGCACCGACGCCGCATTCTGGGCGGCAATGAACCGGGCGAGCGAGGCGCCGTAGTCGCTGACCTGCGCCATCATGGCGCCGTACTGCCGCTGTGTGACCACGGCGGTGGTGAGACCCATGACCACTGCCACGATCAGTGCCATCGTGGCGGCCCACTTCACGCGCAGCGGCACGATGCGGGCGCGGCCCTTGTCGCGGGCGACTTCGTCGAGTTCGCCGAGCACCTTGGCCAAGGCGTCGGCGAGTTCCTTTCCGGTCTGGAAGCGGTTGCCGGGCTGCTTGGCCAGGCAGCGGTCGATCACCCGGCGCAGCGATGCCGGCACGTCCTGGCGGTACTTGCTGATCGGTGTGGGATCGTCCTTGGCGATGCGGGTGGCCACCGCCACGAGCGTGTCGCCGCGGAACGGCCGCCGACCGGTGAGCATCTGGTAGAGCACGATGCCGGTGGAAAACAGGTCGGAGCGGCCGTCGAGCTTGTCGCCATTGGCCTGCTCGGGCGACATGTACTGCGGCGTGCCCAGCACGTCGCCGACGCGGGTGTGCTCGCCCTCGGAGGTGTCCTCGATGTGGGCGATGCCGAAGTCGGTAACCTTGACGGTCTGCGTACCGCTCAGGCGCATGATGTTGCCGGGCTTGATGTCGCGATGGACGATGCCCTTGCCGTGGGAGTAGTCGAGCGCCCGCGCCAGCTGCATGCCCATGACCACCACGTCGCGCACGGACATGGTGCGGTGCTTTTCGAGTTCGTCGGCCACCGAGACGCCGTCGATGAGTTCCATGGCCATGTAGGGCCGGCCGTCGATTTCGCCGACGTCATGCACGATGACGATGTTGGGATGCGACAGGCCGCCCGCGGCGCGCGCCTCGCGCAGGAAGCGGGCTCGGTACTCATCGTCGGCGCACAGCGACGCGTGCAGGAACTTGATCGCGACATCGCGGTTGAGGGTGGGGTCGTGCGCGCGAAACACGGTGGCCATGCCACCGCGGCCCAGGCGCTCGCGGATGAGGTAGCGCCCCACCTGCTGAACCGTGCTGTCCCCCGGCTGCTCGGGGCCGCCCGGCAGAGTGGCCGCGCGCGTGCGCTGCGGCGACACCGGCAATTCGGTGGTCGGACGGCCGAACACATCGCCCAGCAGGCCGCTGTTGAGCAGCCCCGGTGGCGGCGTGGGTTGCTGGGTGGGGGCGAAGGCGTCGTCGTCGGGTCGTGGCGAGGCCACGGTGCGGGGCGGAGGCGCTGCCTGCGCCCCACGGATGATCATGGTCTGCTCGTAGCCCGACGAGCGCAGCGTGGGCGGCGAGTGCGGCATCGGTGCGGCACGGGTGGCCTCGGCCTCGGCCTCGCCCAGCACGGCGCGCGTGGGCTGCGGCGCCGTCGGCGGCATCATCACACGGGTGACTTCGGCGTCCTCGGTCGTTGATGACGTCGTCGAGGGCGGCAGCGGCAGCAGCGGCGAAGCTGCCGGCACCATCACGCGCGTGACCTCGGCGTCTTCCTCGGCGGGGCCGCCGCCCGTCGCTGCGGGAGTCTGGGATGCGTTGGGCGGCACGGGATGGCTGGGCTGACTCATGGGTGCATGCGTTCGTTCAGTGGGCCACTGGGCCGGCGTGGGTGTGCGCCGAGGCCGGAGCACGGCCGCCATCATGCGCCAAACCAGGTGGCCCCCGCCATCCCCAATGTCACCGGTGGCTACGGCGGTGGTGTGGACGTGGCGGGAAAGCGCCTGTATGCATCGAGCACGCGGCGCGTCAGGGTGTCGTCGGCGGGCCAGTGGGTGAGATAGATCACCAGCGTTCCGTTGGCCTCGGGCAAGCTGGGCGAGGGTGCCCGCTGCAGGCGCTGCAGATGGCGCTGGGCCACCTCGGGCGTGGCGCATTCCATGACGTGGAAGACGCGGCGGCGGTCGTCGCGCGGTGTGTAGCCCGCCATCGCACGCACGCCCTCCCAGGAGCCCGGATGCACCGCGCGGGCATCGACGTCTATGCCGGAGTCGGCAAAGTGGCGCTGCAGTGCGCCCAATCGACCCGGCAGCACCGGTTCGCCCAGGAACCCGTGCTGCCAGGCGAACCAGCCGCCCGCCAGCAAGGCCATCAGGCCGAGCAGCAGCGCAATGCCCAGGCCCATGGCGCGGCTCATCGGCTGCGCGCCGGTGATGCAGCTCCAGTGCGGCGGTGGCAACCGTGCCGCTTCACGGCGCGAGCACCATCACGTTGGCCTGGCTGGGCACGATGCGCGCGCCCGGCGCATTGGTGCTGTTGCCCAGCGACACGCTGGTCAGCCGCGTGGCGGGCAGCCCGTAGACGAGTACGGTGAACGCGCCCGTGAGGTGGCGCTGCTGACCCATCACGGTACCTGAAGCCACGCCCAGCGAGACGCCGGCGTTGTCGCCGTTGGTCAGGGGGACGACGGTGCCCATGTTGTGGGCAGGCATGCCCATGATCAGCACATTCACCACGTTGGGGATCGCGGTGGGGCCCAAGGCGATGTTCGGATAGGGTATGGGCACCGGCGCTGGCGAGGGCGTCAGGCACACATCGGGAAAGCCCAGGCTCACCCCCATCATCTGCGTATTGGCGAACATGGCGTGACCGTGAGGTTGCGGTGGTGGAGGGGTCAACCGAGGTGGATCTGGGTGCCGCGCACCTTGACCAGACGGTCGCCTTCGGAAAGCAGGTTGCGGCCCTGCAGGCGCATCAACTCGCGCGCCCGGTGGTCCACCACTTCGGCATCGAGCGCATCGACTCCTTCGACGCTGCGCCGGTATTGCTGCGCGTGATGGCTCTGGTGGTCGAACACCGTGGTCAGCGCCTGGCCGACCAGGCGCAGCTGGCCCAGCGTTGCCTGGCACAGCTCACCCACGGACTGCAAGGCGCGATACACGACCGAGACCTGCCCGGCGCGCACCTCGAGCCGCTCGCAATCGAGTGCGCACTGAGTGGCGTCGATGCGCACGCCCTGCGTGGCCTCGATGGCGAGCTCGCCGTCGCGCACGCCCAGCGTTGCACCGGGCCCGAGCTGCAGCCGCACCGAGGATGCGCTGGCGGTGGCGGTAGCGGCCGTTGGGGTTGGGCGCGCGAGCACACCGAGGATGTACACCGCGTCGTCACCGCCCGGTCGTGCCACGCGCCAGCAGGCCACTTCGTCGCCTGCTTCGGGCAGCACCAGGCAACCCAGGGCCCGCCGGGCGCCGGACATGCGGGTGCCGGAACGCACGGTGCACTCGTCGCCGAGCGCAGTGACCACCGTCGCCACGAAGGGCACGGCCAGGGCCTGCGTGCCCAGTGCGTCGGCCCAGCGGTCGCCCTGGGTGGTGTCGGGTTGACGGGTCAGATCGGGTGTGTTCATGGGTGGCCTGCAGGGGTGTGGGCGCGAATCAGGCGAGGCGGGTGGGTTCGGTGTGCACGGTGGGCGTCAACGGGCCGTGGGGCCGTCTTCAGCCCGTGCGAGCACCGGATCGGTCTCGAGTGCACGGGCGCGGTCGGTGTAGCGGGCCTGCGGGTCGCGCACCCGATGCAGCTTGGCGCGAAACATCGTGGCGCCCTGGAAGTCGCTGCCGGTGAGTTCCGCATGCGAGAAGTCGGCGTAGGTGAGCTCGGTGTCGACCAGCGAGCACTCGGTCAGACGGGCTTGCGTCCAGATCGACTGGTAGAGGTTGGCGCGCACGAAGCGGCAGCGCTGCCAGGTCGAGCCGACGAACAGCGCCTGGGGCAGCTGCGCATGAGAGAAGTCGCACCCTTCGCCTTCGGCCCCGGGGAACAGGGACTGCGGACCTTGCGCCTGGCGCAGTCGGGCGCCGCGCAGCTTGGCATCCTTGAAGTTGCACTTCTCGATGCGGGCCTCGGTGAAGTCGGTCTCCTCCAGCAAGCAGCCGGTGAACTGCACGCCCATCAGCTGCATGCCGGCAAACGAGCGCCCGTTGAGCGCGGTCTCGTTGAAGCACACCAGGTCCAGCGTGCCCCGGGCCATGCTCGCCCCGTCGAGCACGCACTTGTGGAAGGTGACCTGTCGCATGGGGATATCGTCGAGCCGGGCCTGCGCCAGCGAGCACTCGGCGAAGGTGCTGCGGTCGAGCAGCGCGGCGGTAAAGTCGCTGCCGTCGAGCCGGCTGCGCACGAAGGTGGCGAGGTTGAGGTCGGCCTGGCGCAGCGTCGAGCGCAGCAGCGCCGACATCGCGAACTTCGCGTTGCGCACATGGGCCCCGGTCAGGCGCACGCCCTCGCCGACGCACTGGTTGAAGGTGGCGCCGCGCAGCAGCGCCTGCTCGAAGCAGGTGCCGTCGAGGCGGCAGCGGTCGAAGGTGGCTTCGCGCAGGTCGGCGCCGGTGAAGTCGGTGCCTGAAAAGTCGACCTGGTGGAACAGCGCGCCGGCCAGCGGCAGTCGCGCGAATTCCATGCCGGCCAAGCGCAGCTCGGCCACGGGACGGCCGAACTGCACCTTGAGGACCAGGCGCTGGGCATCGGTGAGGTCGTCGCGGTCGTCGTTCATGGTCCCACGGGGGCGGTGGTTCAAGCCGAGGGCGTCGGCTCGCGCCGGGGATAGGTCTTGGCGCGGTCCAGCGAGGCCGCGATCAACACCGTGCCGGCATCCATCTGGACGCGCGACAGGTCGCTGCCATACAGGTTGGCGCCGCGCAGCGTGCACCCGCGCAGGTCGGCGCGCTGGGCAATGGCGTTCATCAGGTTCGCGCCGGCCATCACGCCGCGCTCGAGTCGGGTCTTGATGAGCAGCGCACCGCGCAGCGTGGCGCCGGTGAGGTCGGCCTCGGTGCAGTCGCTCTCGCTCAAGTCGGCCTCGTCGAGCTGTGCCTCGTTCAGGTGGGCTTGCACCAGGCGGGTGCCCCGCAGGTTGGCCCCCTTCATGCGGGCCTGCGTGAAGTCGGCGGCGCTGAAGTCACAGCCGTCGACGAACACGGCGCGCTCCAGGCTGGCCTGAGCGAACCGGGTGCCGACCCCGGTGCACTTGACGAACGTGGCGGTGTCCAACCGGGCAGCCGAAAAGTCCACACCCGATACATCGCACTCGACGAACGTCGGCTGCATGAGCTGGCAGCGACTCATCACCATGTCCTTGAGCACCGCCTTGTGGAACAGCAGTCCTTCGGCCTGTACCGAACGCCAGTCGGCCAGGCCGAAGGTAGCGCCATGCAGTTGGGCATGGTCGAGCCGCGCGCCGCGCAGGTCGGTCTGGGCCAGCGCGGTGTCGCTGAAGTTCACGCCACTGAGGTTGGCCTGCACCAGCCGCGTGGTCGTGAGGTTGCTTCGACCCAGGTTGGCACCGGTGAAGTCGGCACCCGTGGCATCGGCTGCGGCGAGGTTGGCATGCGCCAGCACGGCATAGGCGAAGCTCGTCCCCTTGAGCACGCTGCGCGACAGGTTTGCGCTCTCGAGCCACGCCCCGGTGAAATCGGCTCCGGTGAGATCGAGCTCGGACAGGTCGGCCCCGGTGAGATCGACGCCGGCGAAGCTCTTGCCCTCGGAGTGGGCCTGCCGCACCGCATGCCGCAGCACGCGGGCGCGCTCGGGCGGCAGCGGTTGCGCCGGCGCCTGCGCATGGGCCGTCTGCAGGTAGGCCGAGCGCTGCAGCGCCTCGACCTTCACCAGCTTGGGTGCAATGGCCTGCATGTCGATCAGGGGGCGGCTGGTGCCCTGAGGCACGACCGCCTGCAGCTGCGCCAGGTGCTGCGCCGCCCGGTAGGTCGGTGGCCCACGGTGCACCAGCGACTGTGGATCGATGCCCATGCGTGCCATCTTCGCGTGCGCCTGGGCCAAGGCCTCGGCGGCATCGATGGCTGCGTTGACCTGCGCGTTCAGCGCTTCGGCCTGCTTGCGCGCGAGGTACTCGGGGATTTGCTCCAGCGATGGGACTGGCTCGGCTGCGGGCAGCTTCAGCCCCAAACGGGCCGGATCGACGCCCTTGGCCCGTGCATCCTCGATGGCTGCCTTGACGTCGAGTTCCGCGCCGCGGCGTGCGTTCTGGACGGCCGCCCCTTCGGGTTGGTAGTCGGCCGTCACCGCCTCGAACTCGGGATCCGTGCCCACGCCTGCCTCGGGCAGCAGGTCGGACTCGCGCAGCGCATACAGGGCACCATGCTCGGGGTGGCGGCGCGCCTGCAGGGCATCGAGGTAGTGCTGCTCGCCGCGCGGATCGTCCAGACGCTCGATGGCACCGAGCAAGGTGTGGATGTCGCCCGCATCGTCGTCACTGCACTCGGCCAGCCCCTGGAACAAGGCGATGCCGCGCTCGGCATGCGGGAAGAACCACAGTGTGGCCAGCCGCAGGGGCACCTCGCGCAGGCGCGCTGTGGTGCCGTCACCGTAGTCGGCGAACACGCGCGCGCGCATGCCGGGCAGCACGCCCTCGACCTTGGCCTGCTGCGGGTGCAGGTGCACGAACTCGAACGGCTCATCGCCACGCGGCGGCTGCTCGAACCATTGGTCCTCGCTGGCCATGTTGAAGTAGCGCCAGTCGATGTCGTTGGCGAATCCGGGCGACTGCTCCTTGAGCCAGCGCTCGTCGTAGGTGCCTGCGTGCCGCGCTCGCTGTGGCCAACTGCAGTCGATCGGGCGCAGCGTTGCCGCCGGTACCGCTTCACCCGGATGCGTGGGGTGGCGACCCGGCAGCACCACCTGCGGCAGCCAGTGTGCGGCGCCGCGCTCGGCCGGTGCACGCCCCATGCCCAGCGGGTTGGATGGATCGCCAGGACCACCGTAGGCGTGCTGCCAATCCAGCGGCAGGTCGCGGAAGGGCATGGGTTCCTCGGCGCGGCCACCCAGCCAGCGTCGGGGTCCGAAGACATGCAGGGTCTTCGCCAGCGGGCCCACCCGGGCGACCACTTCGAGTGCCCGCGACGATCCACCAGGGGCCCAAGCGTGACCGCGCACCAGGTACTCGCTGCGCAGCTTGACCACGCCCTCGTCGATCAGCGGCCCCTCGGGCATCTCCTTGGCCAGGAAATTCCACATCGACATCTCGGTCCACACCGTGCCCTGACCGGCCGGGCGGAACGGAAAGTACAGGCTGGCGGTGACGCACATGCCCAGCCGGCGCCGGTACTCGACGCAGCGCGTGGTCAGCCCGAGGGACAGCGGCTTGAAGGTCTGCATTGCGCCGCGTCAGTGGCCGCCGCCCGGCGAGGGCTCGGCGCCATCGGCCGGCGGGCCGAGGCCGGTGGTGGGGTCGCTGGCCGGGGCGGCCCCCGGGGTCTCGTTGGCCAGGTTCCCGGTCTGGGCCGCAATCTCGGCGTCCGAGATCGTCTGCGAATACTGCTCGGCTGTGGGGTGCGTGAAACGCGAGTCGAGGGCCGCGCGCAGGCGCGCCTGGACGGCGGGTGTCAGGCGCGGATCGTTGAGCAGCTTGTTGACATCGGCCTCGGCCTGCGAGCGGGCGTCCATGGTCGCGGCGCCGCCGAAGCCCAGCGCGAAACCGCCACCGACAGCGGCAAAGATCGCCGCGACGACCGTCGGCCCTGCGCTCAATGATGCGGTGGCGGCACCCGAGCCGCCACCGGCGTTGAACAGCTTGAACCCGTTGTTGTCCAGGCTGAATCCTGCCAGCGACATGTCGAGTGCCGTGATGCCGAAGCTGGCCACGCCATTCTCGATCGACAAGGCCGCGCTGTTGGCCATGTTCAGGCCCACGAAGTTGGCGACCTGCATGCCGAGGAAGCCGGAAACGTCGATCCCCGCCGAGCTGGCGTTGTGCAGGCCCGAGTACACCTCGGTGGCCGGCCCCATCGCCACATCGCGAGACACGCCGATGTAGGTGTTGGTGTTGGCGCCCAGCACGGTGTCGTTGCCTTCGAAGATGGTGCGGTTGAACTGGTTGCCGGTGAAGTCGAAGTTGCCGGTGGCGCTGAACTTGAACGCGCTGGCCTTGGCGTTGTAGCCCGAGGGGGCTTCGAAGTTGATGGTCGCGTCGGCCTTGAACTTGAAGTCGGCGCCCTTGACGAACCACAGGGGACCGAAGTCGAAATAGCCCTCGGTGGACTTGAAGATGTACTTGTCCTGCGTCCAGCACTTGCGCTGGCCCTTGGTGTACTCGCCGCGCTCGTTGGTGACGATGGTGTCGTAGCCGTCGGTGACGATCTGCTCCTGGTGACCCTTGACGAACACCTTGCGCAGGCCCTTGACGTAGTAGGTCTCGCCGTCGTCCTCGACGTAGACCTCGCGGCCCTTGACGACATTGATCTTCTGGTGGTGGAAGATCTTCACCGTCTGGTCATGGCCGACGGTCAGCGACTCGTCGTTCTCGACCTCGGTGTCCATGTTCTTCTCGGCGTGCAGCCAGAGCTGTTCGCTGCCTTTCTTGTCCTCGAAGCGCAGGGCGTTGGCGTTGTTGTAGGCGCCGCCCTTGGTGGAGCGGGTGAGCACGCCGGACTGGCTGGCGTTGGCCGGCAGGTCCCAGGGGGGCATCTGGTCGTCGTTGTAGACGCGGCCGGTGATCAGCGGCTGGTCGGGGTCGCCCTCGAGGAAGTCGACGACGACCTCCTGGCCGATGCGCGGGATCTGGATGAAGCCGAAGCTTTTGCCGGCCCAGGGCGAGGACACGCGCATCCAGCACGAGCTCTTCTCGTTTTTCTGGCCCTTGCGGTCCCAGTGGAACTGCGCCTTGACGCGGCCGTACTTGTCGGTGTGGATCTCCTCGCCCGAGGGGCCCACCACCACGGCGGTCTGGGGCCCCTGCACGAACGGGCGCGGGGTGCGCCGCGGGGGGCGAAACTGCTGCGACGCGGGGATGGCCGCCAGGCTCAGGCTGAGCTGGTCGCGGCCCTGGTCGGACTCGCTGTCGGCGGCCTGCACCACCAGGCGCAGCTGGGTGCACAGGTACTGCGCGTTCTGGTCGTCGCGCGGGTGCTGGGTCAGCTCGAACAGGTGGCCGGCGGCCAGGCCGCTGGCGTTGCTGTGGCCGGTGAACTGCTCGAAGCGGGCCTGCTCCTCGTCGATGCGGTTGTCCAGCAGCT
>JAKLLB010000057.1 GCA_023150345.1 Aquabacterium sp. | reverse complement strand
CGCCGCCGCAACACGGCCAACCAGGCCAGCGCTGCGCCCAGCAGCGCCAGCGGCGCCAAGGTGCCCAGGTTCATCGCCGTCCAGCCGCCTGTGGTGACCAGGGCGCCCGAGGCGAACGAGGTGAGTGTCATCGTGGCATAGACGCAGAAATCGACGGCGGCCTGGGCGCGGGTGCGCTCTTCGGGACGCCAGGCATCGGTGGCCAGCGCAGTGCCGCCGATGAACAGGAAGTTCCAGCCCACGCCCAGCAGCAGCAGCGCGCCCAGGAAGTGCATGAGGTCCACCCCGTGCAGGGCCATGGCCACGCAGGCCAGGTTGAGCACCAGGCCCGCGGTCATGATGGGCAGTGCACCGTAGGCCTTGATCAGCCGGCCGGTGAAGAAGCTGGGCACGTACATGCCCAGCACATGCCACTCCAGCACCAGCGCGGCAGCCGAGAACGGGTGGCTGCACTGCTGCATTGCGATCGGGGTGGCCGCCATCAGCAGATTCATGACGCCATAGCCGATGGCACAACCGGCGGTGGCGACGATGAACACCGGCTGGCGCACGATCTCCGAGAGGGGCCGCCCGGATGGCCCGTCACCCTGGCCGGGCAGGGGCGGGAACCGGATGAAGGACATCAGCACCAGGCTCAGCAGCGCCACCGCACACAATGCAAGATAGGCGCCTGCAAATGGCTGCGACAGCACGCCGCGCGTCCATTGCGCCAGATTCGGGCCGACGATGCCGCCCAGGATGCCGCCGGCCAGCACCCATGAGATGGCGCGCTCCTTCATCGACGCCGGCACCAGTTCCACCGCGGCGAATCGATACAGCGAGCCGTTGGCGTTGTAGTAGCCGGCCACCACGGTGGCGCCCACCAGCAACCAGAAATCGCGGTGCACGGCCGCCCAGGCACACACCGCCGCGCTGGCAATCGCCACCAGCAGGCCGAGTTGGAAGGTGCGCTGACGCCCCCAGCGGCGCTGGTGGCGCGCCACCAGGCCGGTGGCCAGCGCGCCGCCGGCCACGTAGCCGGTGACCGGCAGCGTGGCCATCCACGCCACCGGAGCCAATGCCAGCCCCACCAGGCCGTTGATGGCGATGAAGGTGACGTTGTTGACCAGCAGCAGGCCCTGGCACAAAGTGAGCAGCCCGAGCGGCGCGTTCATGGGTGGCCCCCGGCCTGCAATGCGGCGGCCAGGACCGCCAACGCCGCCAAGGGCGCGGTATCGGCCCGCAGCACGCGCGGGCCCAGCGACACCGGCACGAAGCCGGCTTGCAGTGCAGCGGCTTCCTCCGAGGCCTGAAGGCCGCCTTCGGGGCCACTGAGGACGAGGGTGTCACGCGCCTGGGCCAGCCCGGGCAGGCGAGCCAGCGGCAGCGCTGAAGGCGCCAGGCTCAGCAGCAGCCGCAGCGGCGAGGGCGCGCCGTCTGCGGACCCTGCCGAGGCGGCCAGGGTCGAGAGCCAGCCGGCCAGCGACAGCACCGGCGCGACGACCGGAACTCGGTTGCGGCCACTTTGCTCGCATGCCGCGGCCGCCACCGCCTGCCAGTGCGCGGCCTTGCGCTCGGCGCGCTCGCCGGCCACCCGCAGCACGGAGTGCGCGCACACCAGGGGCTGCACTGCATGAACGCCCATTTCGGTGGCCTTCTCGACCAGGGTGTCCATGCGCTCGTTGGCCGGCATGCCCAGGGCCAGCGTCACGGCGCAGGGCAATTCGCGCTCGATGGGTTCGTGGGCCAGCACGCGCGCCCGTGCGGCCTTGCGCCCCATGGCATCGAGCTCGGCCCTCCATTGGCCGCCATGACCGTCGAACAGGCACAACGCATCGCCCGGTTGCAGTCGCAGCACCTGGGCATGGCGGGTGGCTGGCGGGGGCAGATCGATCAGAGCGCCGGGGCCGGGCACCGGGCCGACGTGAAATCGCGGCGTCATATGCCCCGGAGTGTGCCCGACGTCAGCGCCCCCACCTGCCGCCTGCTGTGGCGGCCGCAGCGGCGGCGGATGAAGCCTTTGCGGACCAGGGGCTCAGCGCCGGGCGTCGCGCAACTCGCGGCGCAGGATCTTGCCCACCGGCGTCTTGGGCAGCTCGGTGCGGAACTCGACGACCTTCGGCCGCTTGTAGCCGGTGAGATTGGCCTCGCAGTAGCTGCGCACCGCAGCCTCGGTGAGAGCCTGATCCTTCTTCACGATGACGACCTTCACCGCCTCGCCGGCTTTCTCGTCGGGCACGCCCACGGCGGCGCACTCGAGCACGCCGGGCATCTGGCTGAGCACGTCCTCGATCTCGTTCGGATAGACGTTGAAGCCCGACACCAGGATCATGTCCTTCTTGCGGTCGACGATCTTGAAGTAGCCGCGTTCGTCGACCACCCCGACGTCTCCCGTGCGGAAGTAGCCGTCCGCCGTCATCACCTTGGCGGTCTCGTCGGGCCGCTGCCAGTAGCCGGCCATCACCTGCGGGCCCTTGATCGCGATTTCGCCGGGCGTGCCCATGGGCACTTCGCGGCCATCGTCGTCGAGCAGCTTCAGGTCGGTGTTGGGCATCGGCAGGCCGATGGTGCCGCTGTAGGCGGTGGTGTCGACCGGGTTGCAGGTGGCCGAGGGGCTGGTCTCCGACAGGCCGTAGCCCTCGCAGATGGGGCAGCCGGTCTTCTCGAGCCACAGCCGGGCCGTGCCCTGGGTGACCGCCATGCCGCCACCGACCGAGATCTTGAGGTGGCTCCAGTCGACCTTGTCGAAATCGGGGTGGTTGGCCAGTGCGGTGAACAGGGTGTTGACCGCCGGGAAGCTGTGGAACGGCTGCGCGGCCAGGTCCTTGAGCACCGCGGGGATGTCGCGCGGGTTGGGTATGAGGATGTTGCAGCCGCCCATCTTCAGCCCCAGCATCATGTTCGTGTTGAAGCCGAAGATGTGATAGAGCGGCAGTGCGCAGACGGTGACGATCTGCTGGCCGGACGGAATCTTCTTGAGTGCCGGCTGGTACCAGGCCTCGGACTGCAGGATGTTGGCCACCAGGTTGCGGTGCAGCAGCACCGCCCCCTTGCTCACGCCGGTGGTGCCGCCGGTGTACTGCAGCACGGCGATGTCGTCGGGACCGAGCTTGGGCGGCGTGTACTTCATGCCGCGCCCGCGCGAAACCGCCTCGTTGAATCGGGTGGCCCCGGGCAGCGAGTAGTCGGGCACCATCTTCTTCACCCGGCGCACCACATGGTTGATGATGGCCCCCTTGAGGAAGCCCATCATGTCGCCCATGGCGGCCAGCACCACCTTCTTGGTGGGCACCTGCTCGATCACCTGCTGCAGCGTGGCGGCGAAGTTCTCGAGGATGACGATGGCCTTGGCGCCGGAGTCCTTGAGCTGGTGCTCGAGCTCGCGCGGGGTGTACAGGGGGTTGACGTTGACCACCACCAGTCCGGCGCGCAGGATGGCGCACACCGCCACCGGGTACTGCGGCACATTGGGCATCATCACCGCCACCCGGTCACCGCGCTCCAGGCCGCTGGACTGCATCCAGGCGGCCAGCGCACGCGACGCCTCGTCGATCTCGGCGAAGGTGAACGAGCGGCCCATGAACTTGTATGCCGCCGCGTCGCGGTTCTTGCGCAGGCTGTCGTCGACCAGTGCAACCAGTGTCGGGTACACGTCGACCTTCACCTCCGCCGGCACGCCTGCGGGGTACTGCTTCAGCCAGATCTTTTCCATGGGGTGCGCTTTCGGGAACTGGCGCGCATTCTCCCCGAGGGGAAAGCCCTGGCGGATCAGGGCATTCGATAGCCGCGCCTAGAGCGGACTGCCCAACGGCGGTGACCGACGGCGATGACCGACGGCCGCCATCGACGCGTGGCGCTGCACCCGTGCCAGACGCCGATCGACTGGCGCGGGCGCCTTCAGTCGCTGCCCAGCTCCACCGCGTAGGACAACGCGAGCTTGCCGAACTTCAGCGCATGGCGAGCGTGGTTGCCGAAGGTGGCCGTGGTGTCGGCTGCGGTGTGGATGGCCTTGTTGTAGTGGGCGTCGCTGGCCTCGAAGGGAAACGAGGCCGCAAAGCCGCGTTGCGTCCAGGAGGCGTGGTCCGAACAGGCATAGCCGCAGCGATCGAAGCCGACCGTGAGCTCCGGCAGGTACTGGGCCGCCAGGTCGGCGACGAACTGGTTCTGCGCGGCGTGCGTGTAGTCGGTGAAGATCCACAGGTCGGTGGCGTCGCCTTGGTAGGCGGTCATGTCGAGCTGCAACACGCCCAGCACCGCCTGCTTCTGGCGCGCATAGCGCGCCGCGATCTGGGCAGATCCCCGCAGGCCCACCTCCTCGGCTGCGTAGGCGATGAATTCCACACTGCGGGTGGGGCGGAAGTTCGCCGCCATCAGCACGCGTATCACCTCGGTCAGCGTGGCCACGCCGCTGGCATCGTCGTCGGCCCCTGGAGCGCGCACTTCGTTGCCTGCCGGCGAGGCAATGGAGTCGAGATGGCCGCCGAGCACGATGCGCTCCTGCGGCTTGACACTGCCGCGGATCAGCAGCGACACCGACTTCTGTGGCCATCCCCGGTGCTGCACCTGGGTCACCTGAACATCGGTGCGGCCGCCTGCCAGCGAGCGCCAGGTGGATGCCAGCCAATCGGAAGCGGCCTGCCCGTGGCTGCTGGTGTAGTAGCGGTTCTGGAACTGCGACAGCCGCTCGATGGTGGCGAGGATCTGGCTGTCCTGCATCTGCGCCAGCAGCGGTGTGACCGTGCTGCTGTCATCGATGGCGTAGCTGGGGGTGGCCGCTGCCGCGGCGGGCTGCTGCAGCCGGTGCAAGGTGGCCAGCGCCTCGGCCAGCGAGTCGTGGTGTACGAACCCGCCGCAGCGATGGAGTCGCTCATGCACCGCCTGCGACAGCGCGGGTAGCCGTGCCTCATCGATCTCGACCACGCGCACTCGCTCGCGACCTGCGGCCAGCGCGCGGCTGCCGCGCGCGGCCGGCAGCATCACGGGCACGTCGGCGCCGCTGTGCTCGCGCGCCTGTGGCGCCACCTCGGCCAGCAGCGCGTGCGCCGCCTCGCCCACGGTGATGTAGGCCGGGCCCGCGTGCGATGGCGCTGCGGCGCCGATCAGGGCGGCGGCGGCGGCCAGTGCCGCGCGACGAATGATGTGCATGGGGTTCGCCTCCTCGTGGGTGTCGAGGGCCCGCCATCACCGACGAGGGCCCGCCCCGGTGCGGCCGGTGGGCCGGGCAGGGGCGGCACGAGTATCCGCCAACACTCCCCGGGTGCGGCCACCGGGCAAGCCCGGGGTTGTACGCGGGCGGCTACCTCAGGCTGTCCCGCAGCTCGACGAAGAACTGATCGAGCTGCTGGGCCTCGGCCGGCGGCAGCTGCGATGTCTGCAGGCGTGCCGCACGTTCCGCGCCCCGCAGGCGATAGATGAGTTCATCGCCGATGGCCTCGGCTTCGGCCACCTCCGCCGGCGTGGCCGGCGCCGCGGCCCATGCCCCGGTTTCGTACCAACCGGCACGCAGGCGGCCGGCCGTGTGGGCCACCAGCTGCACGGCCGAGCGCAACGCCGGCGATGCACCCGGCTGCATGGCCAGGGCGTTGATGCGCGCCGGCAGGGCCTCCAGCGCGCAGCGCAGCTGCACCAGGTTGCCCTGCACATGCGCCAAGTCGCGCCGTGGTACCGGCGATGCGGCGCGCCGCGCCATGGTGGCGATCGCACCCACCCAGGGCAGGTCGTGCTCGCTGGGCACCACCCGCAGCGCCACGCTCACCCGCGCCAGGTCCACCGGTTCTCCGCGCCGCCCCACGCCCAGCGCCGCCTCGACGACCGCCAGCATGCGACCCAGCGGCGAAATGGCGTCGCGCCCGAGCCGGTGCGGATAGCCCGAGCCGTCCATGTGTTCATGGTGCTCGGCCACGGCGCGCGCGATGCTGGGCGGATAGGTGGTGAGCTGGCCGATGACCAGGTGCCCGACGTGCGGATGCACCACCAGTTGCTGGTAGCTCAGGGCGTCGAGCTCGCGATCGGCATCGGCCTCGCCGTAGCGCGGATCGATATACATCTCGCCCAGGTCGTGCAGCAGTCCAGCGGTCAGCGCGAGCTTCAATCCGGCCGGGTCACTTCGTTGCTCCAGCGCCAACGTGCCGGCCAGCGCCATCGCATCCAGTGCATGGCTCCAGGCCTCGGGCCGTGCCGTCTGGCTGGCGGTAAGCAGCAACTGGGCCACCGGATGCAGCGTGAGGTTGGGCACCTCGCGCAGCAGCCGCGCCGCATGCGCCCGCCACAGCGGCGCAAACAGGTGGCTCTCGTCGGCCAGGCGCTGTTCGAGCGCCTGCGCCAGGCTGGCCAGCGTCAGGCCATCGGCCGCCACCAGGCTGGTCTCCAGCGGATCGCGCAGCCGGCGGTCCATCAGCTTGCGCTGCAGGTCGCGCGACACCGGTTGATCGCGCGCCCACAGCTTGATGCCCGCGATATCGAAGATGTCGCGCGCGGCGATGATCTCGCGCGTCTCGCTGGCGTCGAGGATCACGGCCAGCGCATGTGGATTGGCCGAGTCGAAGACCGGGTCCTTGGAGGTGGAGGTGGCCATGGCGATGCGCTTTCCCGAGTCGGTCCTGGATGGAGTATCGACCCGCACGGCCGGTTTGTTGAGTGCGGATTGGTGTGCAGGTGCAGCACGCACCGATACACGACCGTCACGCGCGATGCCCTCGCGCGGTGTTTGCTGCACTGCCGCATCGCGGTGGCGGGTCCACGTCATCCGTGACAGCCCTGATGCGTGGCGCCAGCGACAGGCATAGCGTCGGTCGCTCCAACCAGACCCCGGGGAGGCAGGTCATGCAGGTCGTCCATCGGCAGTCGTCCTCACTTCACCTGAACCGTCGCACCGCGGCGCGGCCCGTCTGGCTGTGCGGCCTGGCGGCATTGCTGCTGGCCGGCTGCAACAGCAGCGACACGCCCGACCACGGCAGCCTGTCGCTGCAAGTGGTTTCCAGCGCACCGCAGCAGGTCTCGGGCGGGGATGCACGGGTACGCGTGACCGCCGATCCGATGCTGCATGCCGATCTCGACCTGTGGCTCAACGGCACCAGGCTGACCGCGCCCCTGAAGGCCGATGGCAGGCAGCTCGAGGGCGTGGTGAGCGGCTTCGTCGACGGCAGCAACACCCTCGAGGTTCGCCACCGCGGCACCGGCGCACGCCAGGTGCTGCAGGTCACCAGCCACCCGATCACCGGCCCGATGTTCAGCGGCCCGCAGCAGACGCCCTTCGTCTGCACCACCGTCCAGGGCGCAGTAGGCCGCAAGCCGCTCGTCGACAGCGCATCGCCGCCGGGCTACAAGGTGACCGACGGCAGCGGGCAGGTGATCGGCTACAGCCGCAACTGCTCGATCGACACCTTCGTGGCCTACCACTACCGCACCACCAGCGGCAGCGTGAAGGCGTTGCCCACCGACGGCAGCCGACCGGCTGACATGGCCACGGCAACGCTGCCCGACGGGCGCACCGTCGACTTCGTCATCCGCCGCGAGATCGGCTCGATCAACCGCTTTCTCTACAGCTTCGCGATGCTCGCGCCCTTCGGCGAGGACCCCTCCAAGCCCGACCTGTCGCGCTGGAATCGCAAGCTGCTGTACTGGTTCCAGGGCGGCGTGGCGGTGGGGCATACGCAGGGCACGGTGCACGGCGGCTCGATGAATGCCGACATCCTGGCCAAGGGCTACGCCATTGCCCACAGCAGCGGCAACAACACGGGCACCCACTACAACCTCACGCTGGCCAGCGAAACGGCGATGATGACCAAGGAGCGCTTCATCGAGCGCTACGGCGTGCCGCAGTACACGGTGGGCCTGGGCGGTTCGGGCGGCGCCATCCAGCAGTACCACCTGGCCCAGAACTACCCCGGCGTGCTCGATGCACTGCTGCCGGTGCAGAGCTACCCCGACATGGTGACCCAGACGCTGCACGTGGGCGACTGTGAACTGCTCGAACACTACATGGACGCCACCGACCGCGAAAACGCGACCTGGCGCACCACGAAGAACCGGACATGGCTGGTGGGCTTCAACGCCGAAGAGAACCCTCCGGGCGGCCCCAACACCAAGGTCAACGACCCACTGGCGGCCGCCAAGACGCAGCTGGGCTACAGCACGGCCGCGGGCAGCACCGAGTGCGTGCCCGCCTGGCGCGGCCTCACGCCGCTGGCGATGAACCCGTGGTACGGCCAGGCACCCAACCAGGCGCAATACGAGCCGCAAAGCGACATCGCCGCCATCCGTTGGACCCACTACGACGACCTGCGCAACATCTACGGCGCCGACAGCAGCGGCGCGGCACGCTTCGCCTGGGACAACGTCGGCGTGATGTACGGCCTCAAGGCGCTGAAGGACGGCCGCATCTCAGGCGCGCAGTTCCTGCACCTGAACTGGCACGTGGGCGGCTGGAAGCACCCCAGCCAGATGGTGCAGGAGGGCTTCCCCTTCCTCGGCAGTGCGAGCCCCGACACCTTCGACCCCTGGAGCCGGCGCAACATGACGCTGGCGCCGGATGCGCAGAACCCGGCTCCGCGCACCGCTGGTGATCCGGCCGCCATGCGGGCCGCGTACACCTCGGGTCATGTGTTCACCGGGCGCATCGGCGTGCCTGCCATCGATCACCGCCAGTACATGGAGCGCGAGCTCGACATGCACAACTCGCACCAGTCGTTCGTGGTGCGCAAGCGCATGCTGCAGGCCATGGGGCACAGCGACAACCTCGTCATCTGGTTCACCGACACCCAACCCGGCAAGAGCAAGTTCAGCCAGAGCCTGGAGGCGCTGGACGTGATGGACCAGTGGATGACCAGCCTCCAGTCCAACCCGGGGCGCAGCATCGCCGCCAGCCGTCCGGCCAAGGCCGTCGACAGCTGCTTTGACGTCACGGGCGCGCGGATCTACGGCGGCAGCGACGCCTGGGCCGGCATCCTCGACAACCAGGCGGCCGGCACCTGCACGCAGGCCTTCCCGCTGTACAGCACGTCGCGCATCGTCGCCGGCGCACCCTTCGAAGGTGCCATCTATCGCTGCGCGCTCAAGGGTGTCGACCAGGCGCTGGCTGACGGCACCTTCGCGCCGTGGAGCCCGCTGCCCGACGAGGTGACCCGGCTCAAGCAGATCTTCCCGTCGGGGGTGTGCGACTACAGCCGGCCGGACCAGGCGCGACCGAGCTGATCACGTCAAGGCCACCACGATCGGCATCACGCCGTGAACGGTTGCGAGGACGCAGCGCATGGGAGGCGGCTGGTTTCGGACGTCTGCCTGCGGCGGCCGGCGCTTTGGCGCTGCCGGGCGCCAATGCAAACGTGGTCGCTCGCCCGCGAATGCCCGTTCATCAGCCCCGGGCCAGCACCCGGTCCGCCCAGGAGGCTTGCGACCATGCGCCTGCACGAAACCGTCCAACGATTCGTACACCTGGGACTCGCCGCAGCGCTCGCGGCCTGTGGTGGCGGCGAGCGCACGCCGACCACGGCTCAGGCAACGGCCGATGCCACTGCCGGGCCGCCTGCGGCGCCGGCCGGCAGCACCACAATTGATCCCACGCAACTGTTCGGCTGGATCGAGGCGACGTACCCCGGCTTGTTTCCGGCCGGTCCGCCCAACCAACAGATCACTGCAGGCGGGGTCACCTACACCTTGCGCTACTACCCACCACCGGCCGACAACTACGCCGGGGTCGGCAACGATGGCATCGTCTACGGGCTGGGGAGCTTTACCGGCGGCCAGATCAAGAGCTTCGGCACTCTGGCGTCCTACACCTGCGTCGTCGACCCCGAGCTGTGCGTGCCCGCTCTGGCGAGCGTGATCGCCGAGCGCTATGGCGTGACTGGCTTTCCGCTGGGCGCGGCGATCGGGCCCGCATCCACCACCGCGTCGCCCGACGTCGGGCTGCTGCGCAAGCACTTCAGCAGCATCACGGCCGAGAACGTGATGAAGCCGCACGTCCTCTGGCCCAACGCGACAGGCAGCAGCACGACGCCCGCGGCAGCGCCGAGCTTCGCGCAGGCGGACACGCTGGCGCAGTTCGCTGCCGCCAACGGCATGCGGTTGCGCGGCCACACCCTGCTGTGGCACCAGTCCGCGCCGAGCTGGTTCTTCGCCGGCGACATCGGCGACGCGGCGACCTACCGCAGCACCGTGCGGCAGCGCCTGCGCGACTACATCATGGCGGTGGTGCAGCACTTCCCCGACGTCTACGCCTGGGATGTGGTCAACGAAGTGGCCACCGACGCGCCCGACGCCGCCAACCCCTACCGCACCGACAGCCCCTGGTACCAGGCCTACAGCGTCGGCGGCGGCGACGGGTCCGAGTACGTGCGAGATGCCTTCCTCTTCGCGACCCAGGCCCGGGCGGCCCTCGGCAAGAGCGCGGCCGACATGAAGCTGATGCTCAACGACTACAGCACCGAGTACGCGGGCAAGCGCGCCAACGTCATCCGCATCGTGCGCGACGTGCTGGGCGCCGGCACCGGGGCCGACCTCAATGGCGTGGGCCACCAGTTCCACCTGAGCGTGACGTCGAACGCCGCCGACGTCAGCGCGGCCTTCGCGGCGGTCGAGGCGGTGTCGGGCACGCTCGTCAATCACGTCACCGAACTGGACGTCTCCATCTACGCCGACCCCGGCAGCTGTTTTTCGGCACGGGCCATCCCGCCCTGCCTCGCCGACTATGGCGCCAGCGCGCCCGCGTCCGTCCTGTCCCAGCAGGCCACGCTGTACCGCGCGCTGTTCGAGGCCTTCGAGCGACCGAGCGTGACCTCGGTGACCCTGTGGGGGGTGGCCGACAACCGCACGTGGCTCAACACCTTTCCGGTCAAGCGCACCAACCGCCCGCTGCTGTTCGACACCACCGGCGTACCGAAGCCGGCGTTCTGGGCCGTGGCGGATCCGGCCTACGTGATCGCGCCGGGCGGCCAGACGATGTCGAGCGCGCGGCGGCCGTGGAGGCGGTAGTCCTGACTTCCGCGCTTTTCCGATCCTGAGTGGGTTGCCGTCATAGGTAGCGGAGTGGTTTTCCGTTTTGTAGTGCCTAGCAAGTGGTTAGTACTGATGGTGCGATGCGGTTTGGGCGTGTGCCGTAGGCGGCGTGTTCGTTCGCGTGAAGTCCACCCCCAACTCGCCGCGCCGCAGCGTGCAGGTGGTGGAGTCCTCGCGTACGGGTGAACGCGTCAGCCAGCGCATCGTGCGCCACATGGGCATCGCGCTGGACGCCGAGGAAGAGAGCAAGCTGCGCGCGATGGCCGAGGAGTTCATCTCGCGCAGCCTCACCGAGCGGCTCAACGAGGGCGCGCTGTTCGATTCTGCTGCGGTACGCCGAGTCGGTCGCCCGCCGCGGCAGACGCTGGCGTCGGTGGCTGCGCCGTCTGAGGTTCGCTTGGCCGACGTCACGGAAGTGGCGCGGCGCGTGGAGGGGCCGCACGAGGTGCTCGGCGGCTTGTTCGACTACCTGCACTTCGATCAGATCCTCGGCGCGCGCGGCACCGCCATGCTGCGCGACCTGGTCGTCGCACGCGTCATGGCCCCGGCCTCCAAGCGCGGCAGCGCAGCCGAGCTGGACCAGCACTACGGGCGCAGCTACCCGCTGGACCGGCTGTACCGGCTGTACCGGCTGATGGATGCGCTGCACATGCGGCTCGATCGCTTGAAGCAGATCGTGCTGCAGGCCACCGCCTCGCTGCGCGGCGGCGCGGCACAGGTGATGCTGTTCGATGTGACCACGCTGTACTTCGAGAGCGTGGACGCCGACACGCTGCGCGCCTTCGGCTACTCCAAGGACCAGAAGTACCACTGCACGCAGGTGGTGCTGGCGCTGGCCACCGACGAGGACGGGCTGCCCATCGGCTACGAGCTGTTCCCGGGCAACACGGCCGAGGTCAAGACGCTGCTGGCGTGCATGCAGCGCTGGCAGCACAGCCTGAAGGTCAGCAAGGTCAGCTTCGTGGCCGATCGGGCGCTGTGCAGCCGGGCCAACCTGGCGGCGCTGGAAGCCGCGCCCTGGAGCTACGTGGTGGCCATGCCGCTGCGCAGGAGCCTGAAGGCGGCCGAGCAGGCGCAGGTGCTGCAAACGACGCTGGCCGCGCCCTGCGAGGTCGAGGGCGAACTCCTCTGGGTGCGCGAGTTCGACTGGCAGGGCCGCCGCTTGATCGTGACCTACAGCTCCAAGCGCGCGCACAAGGACCGGGCCGACCGCCAGGCGCTGCTCGATCGCCTGGCCAGCAAGCTCGGGCCCGGCCAACGCGTGGACAACAGCACCGGCGAGATCGAGCCGGCCAAGCCCAACGCGCAAAAGCTCATCACCAACTCGGGCTACCTGCGCTACATCGAGCAGGCCGACACGGGCGGCGCGTTCGTGCTGGACGAAGACAAGATCGCCAACGATGCGGCCTGGGACGGGCTGCACGCCATCGTCACCAACGAGCGCACCGTCAGTGCCCGAGAGTTGCTGGCGCGCAACCGCAGGCTTTGGGTGATCGAGGAGTCCTTCCGCACGCTCAAGCATGGGCTGGCCGTGCGTCCGATCTACCATTTCAAGCCCGAGCGCGTGGCCGCACACATCGGCCTGTGCTACCTGGCCTTCGCACTCACGCGCCACGCCCAGCAACGCATCAAGCTGGCGCAAACCGCGATGAGCGTCGAGCGCATCCGCGCCGTGCTGCACGGCGTGCAAGCCAGCATCCTCGAACACAAGACCACCCGGGCCAAGTACCGCCTGCCCAGCGCCTTCGGGCACGACGCGGCGCGCATCTACAAGGCCTTCGGTCTCAAACGCAACCTCGATGTCGAGGTCGACCGCAGCTGACTTCGCCCGCCCCACGCCAGCCCACAGCGGTCACTGCGTCCAGCACGTCTGCCGACGAAGAACGTAGTGCCCGACGCGCGTAAGTCGTTGATTCGAAACGCGCCTGCCAGTCGAACCGGGGAAAAGCGCGGAAGTCGGGTCGACTGGCACCCGACGCTGGGCACGCTGTGGTTCACCGACAACGGGCGCGACCACCTCGGCGACGACGCGCCGCCGGACGAACTGAACCACGCGCCGCGCGCCGGGCTGCACTTCGGCTACCCCTACTGCCACGGCGGCACGCTGCCGGACCCGCAGTACGGCGCGCAGCGGCCGTGCGCCGACTTCGTGCCGCCGGCGCAGGCGCTGGGCGCGCACGTGGCCGCGCTGGGGCTGCGCTTCTACACCGGCGCGCAGTTCCCGCCCGAGTACCGCGGCCAGATCTTCATCGCCGAGCACGGATCCTGGAACCGCACCAGCCCGGTCGGCTACCGCGTCACCCGGGTCACGCTCGACGGCGACCGCGCCGTGGCCTACACCTCGTTCGCCACCGGCTGGCTGCAAGGCGACAGCGCCTGGGGCCGCCCGACCGACGTGCTGGTCGCGCCCGACGGCTCGCTGCTGGTGGCCGACGACCGCGCCGGCGCGATCTATCGCATCCGCTACGACGGCAGCCGGCGCTGACGGCGCGGCGGCGCGGGCGGTGCGGCCGCTGATCGCCCGCGCCGGGCTCGGCGCCGCCAGACCCAGCCGGCGACGCACGCCGCCATCATCAACGCGCCGACCAGGTCGGCCCAGACGACGAATTGCACGCCCTGCTCGCGCACGAGCGCCGGTCCGACGTCGGCCGAGTGGATCTCCGCCAGCAGCGCGCCGAACCACAGCAGCGCGATCGGCAACGCGACCGCCAGCAGCCACGGCCGGTATCGCGCCGCGAGCAGCAGCGCCATTGCCGCCACGGTCGCGATGCCCCAGATCTCCCCCAGCGAGGGAACCTTGTCGCTCACCTCGGCAACGGCCGCGGGCGGCGCCAGCAGCAGCAAGACCGCTAGCGTCCTTTGCGCTCGGTGCGGTGGTAGCGCACCGTCAACGGGATGAAGCATTCCGGGGTTCCGTCGAGTTCATGGATCAAGTCCTGGATGAAACGATCCATCTGGGATGTCAGGTCAATGCAGCCGGCGCTGCCGGGGATGCTGCCACCGTGGATGAAGAAGCCACCGCGACCATGCGTCACCGTTGTCGGGTAGGGATGAATGGCCAGGCGGTAGTTGCCCCACGCCGAACGCGGAGTGCGCAACATGCTCTTGGCCCAATTGTTCCGCCACAACTGGGATGGCTGAATCCAGTACGCGCCTTCCGGGATCGGGCCCTGGAATGCGATCTTCTGGCGCTCGGGTGAGTAGTCGAACTCCGCCGGTCCGATCGGCTTTCCAGATACGGCAGGATAGATCATCGCAGCCCTCGTTCCGGATCCGACGAGTCCGTGCCCATCGAACTTCAGCGTCATGCGGGACCTCCCGCACGCGGGAGTGGATCGGGGTGATCGCTCTTCTTGGTAGGAGTTTGGCATGTCAGGCAGCCTGCTGCAGAGTCCTGGTGGGACGCGATTGTTTGCCGAAGCTGGGCCGAGCGCCATCCCTAGTTGATAACCAGTTACGCGGTCAATTGGCGGCGGCCTCCGGCCGGGAGCAGATGTTCCCCAGAGTCGCGCAGAGCGGTCAGTCTGCAAGTCAGCCGGTCAGTTGTCGGCCGAGTCAGTTGCCTTCTCGCAGGTCTGTCTCGTGGCGCACTCGACGAAGGTTATCTCTCATCGCACTTGCAAGCGTCGTTGGCGGTAGGCCCAGCAACTCGGCAAGGGACTGCACGGTGCCGGCCACATCAACGGGTCTCGACGGCCGGCCAGCGATCTCGGTGAACGGGCCATCGGTCTCTGTGAGCATCCGTTCGACAGGGAGAGTTCGGACCAATGCCGACGCCTTCTCGCTGTGTAGCATCGTGCCGTTGATCGAGAAGTAGCAGCCCATGTCGAGCGCCCGCGCTGCCTCCGACTTGGACCCAGTGAACCAGTGCAACACGACGCGGTTGGTCCGCTGCTGCAGGTGCTCTTCAACGTGATCGAGGACAGCCTTTGCGGCGCGCACGCTATGCACTGTGATGATCTTGCCGCCCGCCTTGGTGCACGCCCGCAGCACGCGCGCAAAGATGTCCTTCTGCAGGTCCAGCGACTTGTAGAAGCGAGGCCCGGCGTCAAGGCCAACTTCTCCAACATAGCGTGTCTGGGGCAACAAGGTTTCCCACAACGCAATCTCATCAGCGCGGCTGCTCACGAGCTGCGGGTGCAGACCCAGAGCGGCGCGGACATGTCGCGTATCGCGCGTCAGCTCATGGTTTCGCGCCCAAGCCTTCGGCGTCGTCGTCACCGCGAGCGTGAACACGCCGGCCGCTTCCGCTTGCCGCACCGCCGCGGCGTGGTCGGGATAGAGGTCCAGGTGGCAGTGAAAGTCGATGAGGCCGTTCGTCGAGATCATGTGCAAACGGCGCTCAGCTCGGGCCCGTTCGCACGCCGGCAATGAGGTCGCCGACTTCTCCGAGACCGCGGCGATAGACGCCCGTCCATTGCTCAATGTCGCCCGCCACGTCCGCCAGAGACCCCGGCTTGTGAACCAGGATGTTGGCGATCTCCGGGCACGCTTCCAGCCTGGCAATTGCGTACTGGAACGAGCGCGGACCACAGCGGGCCGTGGTGGTTGGACAACCAGCGCACCGCCGCGGCGTGAAGCGGCTCGCGGCCGTCGATCAGCGAAACCAGAAAACCCGTATCCAGCAGTACCGCACCGCGGCCCGCTGGCGGCAATGATCGAACGGCGGGCGCAGTCGGCTGCACCTTCATCGCGCCGCGCGCTTGGCCGAGGCGCGGCGCGACGGCGCGGGCCCAGGGGTCTGCGTCGCGGCCCACGAACGCCGCTTGGCCCCGGCCCAGCGGTCGAATGCGGCACGCACGCCGGCCTTGCCGGCCGGCCCGACGCCGGACGCGGCGCCGACCAGCCCCAGCGCCTCGAAGGCGCGAAACGCAGCGCTGGGTTCGGCGTTCGCCGTCGCGACCGCGACGCGGGCTGTCGAGCTCCCAGACAGCCTGGCCAGGTACTCGGCCAGCACCTCCTGCACGACCAGGCTCTTGCTGACGCCGCGCTCGGCGCAATGCACGTCCAGCGCGGCCTCCAGGTCGGGCTTCAGGCGAACGGTCAGCGTCATGGGCGAGCCTGGCAGCAATACACGCGAGGCAGCGGCTGCATTACACGCAGACGCCGCCGGCGCGCAGGCGCTCCTCGCGCTGGTCACTGCACGACAGCATCCAGCTGTTGCGCGACAGACATGCCCCCATGCTGCTTGAAGAGCATCGCGAACACTGCCCGGCCGTCGCTGCGCCCTGCCCAGAGCCGACCCACCTGGCCCTTCTCGATCTCCTTGGGCACGGTGCGCAGGTGCTCGCCCTTGTACTCCGCCACCAGCACCCGCCCGTCATCGAGCTCGCACACGAAGTCGGGGTAGAAACGGCCGAACGAGGTGGGCAGCCAGAACGCATGCACGGGCTCTGAATCGAGGTTGCGCACCCAGCGCCTCACTTTCGGGTGCCCGTCGATGGCCAGCGCACACAGCATCTCCTCGGAGCCGTCTTCAAGATCGGCCACCACAGGGTAGAAGTGCTTGGCCATGCGGAACTTGCCGCTGTAGCGCTTGTTGCCAGGCACCGGGTACGCGTGCGGGTCGAAGTGGAACTCGAACGAGGCATCGGCCTGCAGCTCCCAGCCTCCGTCCAGCACCAGCTGCCGGAAGGCCGTGCGGCCCGCGGCTTCGCGCAGCTCGTCGACGCGCAGCGCCAGGCGCTGCACCAGTGGGTGCTGGTGCCGCACCAACTGCGCGAGCGGCACGCCCTTGTCGTGCATGAGATGGTTCACGCAGGCCAGCGCAAAGGCCCGCAGATGCGCAGGCATCACGTCGCGCGCCACGTTGCGCGACGGGTGCTGCAACTGCTCGGCCAGCCAGCGCGCCAGATCTTCGGGGTGCACGGTCGTCTCCACGGCGTCAAGGTTCAGCTGCGTCTGCTGCCCCGGGCCGACGGTGATGCGTTTGTACTGGTCGCCTTCGAGGTACAGCTCCCACTGCGTGCCCTGCTCCACCATGGTGAAGCCGTCGATCGCGATGGGCGCGGCCAGCAGGTTCAGCGCCACGGTCTCGCGCGCCGACTCCACCTCCAGCAAGGCCAGCGGCTGCTGCTCGCCCGGACCACCGGTCACGCGGTAGGCCAGGCGAGGCACCGCCGCGAATGCTTCGCCGCGGCTGGCCGGGGCCTGCGCACCGGCCACCAGCGCGTTGTGCCGCTGCACCTGCTGCTGCACGCCTTCGCGCGCCTTGCGCGCCTGCGCCTGCACCAGGGCCTCGGCCAGCGCATCGCCCACGTGGCCCTGCACACGCACCCGCTGGCGCTCGCCGTCGCTGCTGACTTCTACCAGGCCCGCGGCCACGGCCTCGGCCACGGCGGCAGGCAGCGGCTTGTCGGCCGGAACGTCCACCGTCAGCGTGGGCAGCGGCACCGCCGAAGAGGGAGTGGCAAATAGAGGCCCGTCGTCCCTGGTCCCGCCTTCGCCACCCGCCAGCGCCAGCGGCAACTGCGGGGCGATCATCGAGGCCATGTCCAACGGGTCGAAGCCCATGCCGTCGATCAGCCTGTCGGCCAGCGCATTGGCCGCCGCGCCAGTGGTGGCCTCGGTCACGTGGGCATAGGCGCGGTTGAGCGCCGGCCGCGTGCGCTGCTTGGCGTAGGGCATGCGCAGCACCCGGCCCAGCAGCTGCTCGATGGCCGTGCCCGAGCGAATGGTCTGCACCGAGCACAGCACATAGGCGAACGGGCAGTCCCAGCCCACACCCAGCGCCTGCACGGTGATGATGTAGCGCACCGCGCATTCGCGCGCGGCCAGGTCGATGCCCTCGATCTCGCGCCGCGTGCCGGTGGCCACCTTCACCTGCGCCTCGGGGATGAGCAGGTCATTCACCAGGTAGGCACGCAGCACGTCCACATCCACCGGCTCGCCCTGGTTCTGCGCCTGCAGCAGCACGATGGGGCGGATGTGTGAGCCGTTGGCGGCTTCTTCCTGCTGCGCCTCGACCTCCAGCAGCCGCTGCGTCTGCACGGCGTCCAGCACCGCCGCCTGCCAGCCGCGCGTGTGCTCCACCAGCGTGATGGGCATCTTGATCATGTGCTCGGCCTGCAGCTGCTGGGCCGACACATGGAACAGCACGTTGCTGCGCTTGGGCACCGGCGTGGCGGTGAGTTCCAGGATGAGCGCCGGGTTCAGCCGCTTCAGCGCCTCGAAGCTGCGCTCGGTCTTGGTGGTGTGCGCCTCGTCGACGATGACGTAGGGCTGCCGCAGCGCGAGCCAGTTGGCCAGGCTCCAGCGCGGCTGACCCACGAAGCGCGCCAGCATTTCGCGACCCGCCTTGTGGCCAGGCCCGGCGGCGGCCACGTCGGCCTCGGTCACCAGCGCATCGGGCAGGCCGTGCAGGCCCTGCAGCGCGGCCGCGGGCACGCCGCGAAAGTGCGGCTCGAAGGTCTCGCTGAAGGCGTAGACGTTCCGCTGGTCGGTGTCCTCGACGCGAAAGCTCTGGATCGTGGCCACCACCACCACGGCGCGCTGGTCGAAGTCTTGCGGCGAGAGCTGCGAGAGCGCCTCCAGCTCGCACACCACCACGTCGTCGCCGCAGGCCTGGGCCAGCGCGGTGCGGAACGGGTGGCCCGGCGTGGACAGCGCCTTGAGCGTCTGGCTGCGGATGGTGTCGGTGGGCACCAGCCACAGCGCCAGCGGCTGCGGGTGCCGGCCCGGCCACTCGCGCGCCAGCAGCGCCACGGCATGCGCGGCCAGCAGCGTCTTGCCACCGCCGGTGGGGATGCGCAGGCACACGCAGGGCAGCTCACCGAAGGGTTCGGGGTTGTAGCCGTATCCGGTGCACTCGATGTAGGCGCCGGCCGCGCCCAGCGCGGCGGCGCGGCGCAGGTAGCGCTCCAGCGCGGCCAGCGCCTGGGTCTGGTAATGCTTGAGTTCCAGGGTGGGCATGGTTGGGGCTCCGTGGCCGCGTTCAGCGCGGCACCGCGTGCGGCAGCTGGCGGAAGCTGATGCCGGCCGCAGCCAGCCGCGCATCGCCCAGCAGGCAGGCCTCGCCGTACACGACCTTGGGCCCGTCGTGCCAGCAGCTGGCCCGCAGGGCAGCCAGCACGGCGCTGGTGAGCACGTTGCCCGCTTCGGGCCGGCGGTCGCCGAGGATGCCGTTGTAGAGCAGGTAGACGGCGCGGCCCTCGAACACGCCCAGCAGCGGGGTGCCGGTTGCTTGGTGCCCAAAGGCCGTGCCGGTTTCGCGCAGCCACAGGAAGGCCGCCAGGTCGGCGAAGCGCACCTCGGGGTGCAGGTCGCCCTGGGCGTCGAACAGCGGGGCGCCGAGCTGCACGAAACGGAAGCCGCCGCCGCCTTGCCAGTTGACGGCCGTGCTGATGCCGCCTTGTTCGCCGGCGATCACCTTCTGCAGGCGCGGCAGGCAGTGCGTGACGGCGTGCTCGCCGGCCTCGATGCCGATCCAGCGGCGGCCCATCTTGTGGGCGACGGCGGCGGTAGTGCCGGAGCCGAGGAAGGAGTCGAGGACGAGATCGCCATGGTTGCTCGCGATCTGCAGAACTCGTTGCAGCAAGGACTCAGGCTTCGGAGTAATGAAGCCCGAGTCTCCAAAGAGGCCGAGTACCTCTCGCTTTGCGTCTTGATTACCTCCTACCTCGCGATAGGGCCACCAAGTACGTGCAATCACACCGTCCCTCGCATCCTTGAGATAGACCTTCTTGGTCGGCGTGGCATCCCCATCCCTTCCGAAGTAGATCTCTCCCAGTTCACGCTGCCGAGCAAACTCCTCCTCTGGAAGTGCCCAGTGTCTCCCTGCCGCGGGTCGAACTTCGCGGCCGGAAGGGAGGGTGACCACATAACGGTACTTCTCTCGCCTAGCGCCATCGTCGGTTCGAACATCCAGCGGATACGTTCGCCACGGCCCGAGCGGGTCTTCGTCAGGGTTCTTGAAGCGACTCTTCTGTTCGTCGCTTCTGGGAACCATGTTCCAGCCTGTCTCAAGAAAGAGCGGACTCCTCGAGTGAACGATCACGTGATCATGATCGCTGCTGAGTACTCGACCGTTGCTCTTCGGCGTATAGACCTTCTCCCAAACGACGTTCGAGACGAAGTTCCCCCGCCCAAACACCTCATCCATCAACACCTTGAGGTAATGCCCCTCGTTGTCGTCGATGGTCACCCAGATGCTGCCGTCCTCGCGCAGAAACTCCCGCAGCAGCTGCAGCCGCGGCAGCATCATGCTCAGCCACTTGGAGTGCTCCAGGTTGTCGTCGTAGTGCTCGAACGCGCTCTTGGTGTTGTACGGCGGGTCGATGAAGACGCACTTCACGCGGCCGCGGTAGAAGGGCAGGAGGGCCTTCAGCGCCTCCAGATTGTCGCCCTGCACCAGCAGGTTGCCGTCGCCGCTGCCAAAGGTGTGGCCCGCGGTGTGCGGGCGCAGCACGCGCGTGGGCACCTGCTGCGCGGTGCGGAAGGCCGCTTCGCGGTCGAACCAGTCGAGGGTGGGCATGGGCGTGGACGGCGGTGACTGGGCAGCTGGGCTGGGGCTTCAGCCCAGGTGGTCGTAGCGCGTGGTCAAGCGCGTGAACGGATGGGCCCAGGGCAGCAAGTCGCGGTGCTGCAGTTGCCCCACCACGATGCCGGGGTGCACGCCGATCTCGGCCGCGAAGGCTTCGATCTCGGCCGCGTTCAGCGGCAGGCAGGACAGCCGCGCCTGGTGCACGCGCGAGATGAGCGTGTCGGCGGCGAAGCGGTTGGCGTCCTGCTCCTCGGGTGATTCGACGGTGTCGCCCGCGGCGGCGTCGTCCAGGAAGATGGCTCGCGTCGGGTGCTTGAGCACGTGTGCCACCTCGTGGAAGAAGCTGAACCAGAACACGTCGTTGCGCTTGCCCAGCAGCGACAGCTGGATGAGCGGCCTGCCATGGAGGAAACGCGCCACGCCCGAGACATGGGTGCCCGGCAGCGCGGGCACGAACACCAGGGCCACGCCGGCCTCAGCGCACAGGCGCACCAGCGCCGGGCCGACACGATCGGGGGGCTGCAGTGTCAGGGCCCGCATCGCCGGGATCGCGGCCTGCAGGGCAGCAGGGGTGTAATCGCCCACATCGATGCGCTGCGCGCGCAGCTCGCCCATGCGCAACCAAGCGGTGATGGCCGCCACGTCGGTCTGGCGCCGGGGGCTGGCGCGGCGGAACTGGAGCTGCATCTGGTCGTAGTGCGCCTGCCAGCCCGCTGGCGAGGCCACGCCAAAGAAGCGCAGCAGCGGATCGACCAGCTCCTGCTTGAACGCGACTGTCAGGCGCCCCGGCGGCAGCACGCCGGCGTCCTGCAGAGCCTTCAATGGAAACTGCTCGAGCCAGGGCACGTGTTCAAGCGACGCCTCGGCGCTGCGTTGACGGGCGAGGTACTCACGATACTGCGCCTCGCGGGCCAACCAGAACTGCGCAGGCACCTCCAGCACCCGTTCGAGTTCGAGCGCGGTGTCTTCGGTGATCTCCTTCTTGCCCGCGATGATCTCGTTCACTGCCTGCACGGGGCGGCCCAGGCGGTGGGCGAGTTCGCGCTGTTTCCAGTCGCGTTCTTCCAGCAGATCGAGCAGCGTAGCGCCGGGCGGCGTGACCTCGCGCGGCGTGTAGGCCAGCGTGGTTTCAGTCATGGTAGTTCGCCACCTCGAGGATGGTGACGGCGTCGACAGCGCGCCAGTCGAGCCCACCGTCGGGTTTGGCTGGGGGGGGGTTGCTTGGTGGGCCGGATCACCAGGCGCAGCTTCTTGTCGAGCCGGCACGAGAGCTGGCCCTTGCGGTCGCCGGTGAGTTCTTCCCACTTGCCGGGCAGAGTTCTCAAGACGTCCAAGCTGGCGGCGGCGGCCAGATCATCCAGCCTGGTCGCAAGCTTGTCGGCAGCCGACTTCTGCCATTGGCGCTGCCTTGCAGAACCGTCTTCGCACAGCCGCTTCAGCCTGGCATCCAGGAACTCGACTCGCATCGAAATTGTCGTTCACCCCTTAGGTGAACGAATGTACACGAATCCGTCGTGTTTTGGGTGCACTCGCCGCACAAAAAAGGGTCGGCGATGCCGACCCTTTCGTGAATGCGTGGTGCCCGGCCGTTCGGCTCAGCCCTTCAACGCCCCCAGCACCTCATCGAGCATCTTCTTGGCATCGCCGAACAGCATGCGGTTGTTCTCTTTGTAGAACAGCGGGTTGTCCACCCCGGCGTAGCCCGAGGCCATGCTGCGCTTCATCACGATGCTGGTCTTGGCCTTCCACACCTCGAGCACCGGCATGCCGGCGATGGGGCTCGTGGGGTCGTCCTGCGCGGCCGGGTTGACGATGTCGTTGGCACCGATGACCATCGACACGTCGGTGTCGGGGAAGTCGGCGTTGATCTCGTCCATCTCGAGCACGATGTCGTAAGGCACCTTGGCCTCGGCCAGCAGCACGTTCATGTGGCCGGGCATGCGGCCGGCCACCGGGTGAATGCCGAAGCGCACATTCACGCCCTTGTCGCGCAGCAGCTTGGTGATTTCGAACACCGTGTGCTGGGCCTGGGCCACGGCCATGCCGTAGCCGGGCACGATGACCACGTTCTTGGCCTCGCGCAGCAGCTCGGCGGTTTCCACGGCGCTCACCGGCGTCACCTCGCCTTGCGGCTGGGCAGCGCCACCGGCCGCGGCCGGCGCGGGCGCTCCGCCACCGAAGCCGCCGGCGATCACGCTGATGAAATTGCGGTTCATCGCCCGGCACATGATGTACGACAGGATGGCGCCCGAAGAGCCCACCAGCGCGCCGACCACGATCAGCAGGTCGTTGCTGAGCATGAAGCCGGTGGCCGCGGCCGCCCAGCCGGAGTAGCTGTTGAGCATGGACACCACCACCGGCATGTCGGCGCCGCCGATGGCCATCACCATGTGGATGCCGAACAGCAACGCGATCACCGTCATCACGATGAGCGGCGTCATGCCGGCCTGGATGTCGTGGGCGTTCAGGAAAACGCGCCCGAACCAGATGACCACCAGCAGCCCGGCCAGGTTGAGCCAGTGGCGCGCCGGCAGCAGCAGCGGCTTGCCGCCGATCTTGCCGCTCAACTTGCCGAAGGCGATGATCGACCCGCTGAACGTGACCGCGCCGATCAGGATGCCGACGTAGATCTCGACTTCGTGGATGGTCTTCTCGGCGGCGGTCGGGAAGACGGTGGAGGTGTCGACATAGCTCGCAAAGCCCACCAGGCAGGCCGCCAGGCCCACCAGGCTGTGCATGAGCGCGACGAGCTCGGGCATCTGCGTCATCTGCACCTTCTTGGCCGCGACGAGACCGATGGCACCGCCGACGACCAGCGCGCCGACGATCCACGGAACGCCCGCTGCGGTGACGCGCGGCCCCAGCACGGTGGCCAGCACCGCGATGGTCATGCCGATCATGCCGAACAGGTTGCCGCGGCGGGCCGTCTCGGGGTTGGACAGCCCGCCCAGGCTGAGGATGAAGAGGATGGTCGCGCCGATGTAGGCGACGGTGGCCAGACTGGAGGTCATCGTCGACTCCTTACTTGCGGAACATCGCCAGCATGCGCCGCGTGACCGCGAAGCCGCCGAACATGTTGACGGCGGTGAGCGCGAGCGCGAGCACCGCCAGGCCGAGGATCAAGGCGTTGGGCCGGTTCGCGGCGCCCGCGGCATCCAGCGGCGGCGCGATCTGCACCAGCGCGCCGATGGCGATGATCGACGAGATGGCATTGGTGACACTCATCAGCGGCGTGTGCAGCGAGGGCGTGACGTTCCAGATCACCATGTAGCCCACGAAGCAGGCAAGCACGAACACCGTGAAGTGCGACAGGAACGACGCCGGTGCGTACAGCCCCACCAGCGCGAACAACAGGGCGCCGACGCCGAAGACGATGGCCAGCGTCTGGCCCGACATCGGCTCGCCGGCGCCGTGGCCGTGGCCCTTGGCCGGCGCCGGCATGGCCGCCGGCTTGGGCTTGGGCGGTGCCGCCGGCAGCTGGATGGGCGGCGCCGGCCAGGTGAGCTCGCCTTGCTTGACCACCGTGAGCCCGCGGATGGCGTCATCGTCGAAGTTGACGTTGATCTGGCCGTCCTTGGTCTTGCACAGCTCCTCGGTCAGGCGCAGCAGGTTGTTCGAGTACAGGGTGGAGCTTTGCTTGGCCAGGCGGCTGGCCAGGTCGGTGTAGCCGATGATGGTGACGCCGTGGCGCACCACGGCCTCGCCGGGCACGGTGAGCTCGCAGTTGCCTCCTTGCTCGCCGGCCATGTCGACGATGACGCTGCCGGGCTTCATCGACTGCACCATCGCAGCGCTGATGAGCTTGGGTGCGGGCTTGCCGGGAATCAAGGCCGTGGTGATGATGATGTCGGCTTCGCGCGCCTGGTCGGCGTACATCTGGCGCTGCGCGGCCTGGAAGCCCTCGCTCATCACCTTGGCGTAGCCGCCGCCGCCCGAGCCTTCTTCCTCGTAGTCGACCTTGACGAATTCGCCGCCGAGCGACTTGACCTGGTCGGCCACTTCGGCGCGGGTGTCGTTGGCGCGCACGATGGCGCCCAGGTTGGCCGCCGTGCCGATGGCCGCCAGGCCCGCCACGCCGGCACCGGCGATGAACACCTTGGCCGGCGGCACCTTGCCCGCAGCGGTGACCTGGCCGTTGAAGAAGCGGCCGAAGGCATTGGCGGCCTCGATGACCGCGCGGTAGCCGCTGATGCCCGCCATCGAGGTGAGCGCATCCATCTTCTGTGCGCGGCTGAGTTGCCGCGGCAGGCAGTCGATGGCCAGCACGGTGGCCTTCCTGGCCTGCAGGGCTGCCATCAGCTCGGCATTCTGGGCCGGCCAGACGAAGCCGATCAACGTGCCGCCTTCGCGCATCAGCCCCACTTCGGCCAGGCTGGGCGGGCGCACCTTGAAGACGATATCGCTGCTGCCCCACAGCTCGGCCGCGGAGCCCACGACCTGTGCGCCCGCGGCGCGATACGTGTCGTCGGCAAAGTTGGCGGCATCGCCCGCGCCGCTCTCCACCGCCACGGAGAAGCCCAACTTGACGAGCTTCTCCACCACATCCGGAACCGTTGCGACGCGCTTCTCGCCCGCAGCCGTTTCCCTCGGAACCCCGATACGCAAAGCCATGGAACGCACTCCTCCAGTATTCGGATCAACGGCCCTGCCAAGCCTCACGGCGCGCGGGCGATGCTGACACCGAGCTTACCCTGAGACCGGGCTCACCCAGGAGCGCATGAACCCCGAGCGCCGATCGCCTCCGCCGGCGGCGATGCAGTGGCAGGCAGTCGTTCGGCCACAGGCCCTTGCAATGCGAGGTGATGGCGCCACATCAAGGCCAGCGGGCTTGCCCAGGCTAGGATGAAACGATCAGGTGGCGCACAACGTGGTGCGCCACCCACAGGCGCCATGCCGGACGCATGGGACCAGAAGATGTTGGACGGAGGGACCCAGGTCATGGCGCAGTGGTCGATCGAGCGCAAGGTACTGGCCGGCTTCGGCCTGACCGTTGCCGCGCTCGTCGCCATTGGCGTGGTGCTCACCGGCACCACGCTGAACCTGATCGGCGCCAATGCCGCCGCAGCGCGCACCCAACAGGGGCTGCTGGCCTTGGAGCGTATCTACTCGGTCACCCGCGAAGCCGAGTCGCGCCAGCGCGCCTACCTGCTGTTGGGCGGCGCAGACGACGCCGCTGCCCGCCAGGCAGCCGTGCAGCGCGTGCAGTCGCTGCTCGAGGAGTTGTCCGGGCATGTGGTGGCCGACGAGACGGTGCGCGCACGGCTGCCGGCATTGACACAGCACCTCACCACCCGGATGGCCCTGCTGGACGCCGTGATCGACGCGCGCCACCGCGATGGGCCCGAGGCGGCCATGCGCCAGCTCGCCGCCAGCCCGGGCCATGACGAAATGCGCCAGGTGCAGGAGTTGGTCACCGCGATGGAGGCCGATCTGGGCCAGCGGCTCGCGCATCGTCAGGCCGCCGCGCAAACCGCCGCTGCGCGGGCACTGGCACTGCTGGGTCTGCTGCTGGTGCTGGTGGCCGCGGCGCTGGTGGCGCTGTATGCGCGCATCCGCCGCGACGCTCGCGAGCGACAAGACAGCGAGGAGCGGTTGCGCGCGGTGGTCGAAACGGCCGGCGAGGGCATCATCACCATCGACGCCGCCGGGCGCGTGGGCAGCTTCAATCCGGCGGCCGAGCGGCTGTTCGGCTATCGCGCCGACGAGGTGCTGGGCCGCAATGTCAACATGCTCATGCCCGAACCCGACCGCAGCGCGCACGACGGCTACCTGCAGCGCTACCTCGCCAGCGGCGTGCCGCATGTCATCGGCACCGGCGCCCAGGTGACCGGCCTGCGCCGCGACGGCACACCCGTGCCGCTGCACCTGGCCGTGACCGAGATGCGCTTGGGCACCCAGCGGCTGTTCACCGGCATCCTGCACGACCTCACCGAGCAGCGGGCGGCGCAGCAGCGCCAGGACGAACTGATCCACGACTTGCGCAACGTCAACGAGGAACTTCGCAGCTTTGCCTATGTCGTGTCGCACGACCTGAAGGCACCGCTGCGCGGCATCGGCTCGCTGGCCGACTGGCTGGTCAGCGACTACACCGACAAGCTCGATGACCAGGGGCGCGAGTACCTCACGCTGATGAAGGGCCGCGTCACCCGCATGGACGCTCTGATCGACGGCATCCTCGAGTACTCGCGTGTCGGCCGCATGCAGCAGCCCCCGGTCGAGGTGGACCTCAATGCGCTGGTGGCCGATGTGCTGCAGATGCTGGCGCCACCGCCGCAGATAGCGGTGCATGTCGAGGGGCCGCTGCCCACGGTGGTGGGCGAGCGGGTGCGGCTGCAGCAGGTGTTCCAGAACCTCATCTCCAACGCCATCCGCCACCGCGACCAACCCGAGGGCCAGGTGCGGGTGGGCTGCCGCGACGCCGGTGTCGACTGGCAATTCAGCATCGCCGACGACGGCCCCGGCATCGAGCCGCGCCACCATGAGCGCATCTTCCAGCTGTTCCAGGTGCTGACGCCGCGCGACCGCAAGGAGAGCACCGGCGTCGGCCTGGCGCTGGCGAAGAAGATCATCGAGACCCACGGCGGGCGCGTATGGGTCGAGTCGCAGCCCGGCCAGGGCAGCACCTTCCACTTCACCCTGCCCAAGCAGCGGCCCCAAACCGAAGGAGAACCCACGCCATGAAGCACCCCGGACGGCCGATCCTGCTGGTGGAAGACGACCAGATCGACACCATGACCGTGATGCGCGCGCTCAAGGAGCTGCATGTCACCAACCCCGTGGACAAGGCCGAGAACGGCGAGGCCGCACTGGCACTGCTGCGGCAGCCGGGCGCATCGCTGCCCTGCCTGATCCTGCTGGACCTGAACATGCCGGTGATGGGCGGCATCGAGTTCCTTCGCGTCGTCAAGGCCGAGGACTCACCGCTGCGCCGCATCCCGGTGGTGGTGCTCACCACTTCGGAGGAGCAGCAGGACAAGGTGGAGAGCTTCGACCTGGGCGTGGCCGGCTACATCCGCAAGCCGGTGGACTACCGGCGCTTCGTCGACACCATGCGCACCATCAACGCCTACTGGACCGTCAGCGAGCTGCCCGAGTGACCGCTTCCCTCGAACGCACTGCGGTGCGACTGCTCCTGGTCGAGGACGACGAGGTCGACCGCCTCGCGTGCCGGCGCGCGCTGTCGCGGCAAGCCGACTTCCCCATCGAGTTGCTCGAGGCCTCGAGCGGTCGCGAAGGCCTCGAGCTGGTGCATCAGCGTCATCCCGACCTGGTGCTGCTGGACTACCATCTGCCCGACGTCAACGGGCTGGAGTTCCTCGAGGCGCTGCGCCGCGACAGCGGCGAGATGCCAGTGCCGGTGATGATGCTCACGGGCGCCGACAGCGTGGGCGTGGCGGTCGAGGCCATGCGCAGCGGCGCGCGCGACTACCTGGTCAAGGACCGCCAGCGCAGCTACCTCGAACTGCTGCCGGCGGTGATCGCGCGCGTGATGGGCGAGCAGCGCTTGCGTGGCGAGAAGCGCGCAGCCGAGGAGAAGTTCCGAACGCTGGTCGAGCAGATCCCGGCCATCACCTACATCGCCGAGCCCGACGCCGGCGGCCGCCTGCGCTACCTCAGCCCGCAGGTGCAGCGCCTGGGCTACAGCGTCGAGCAGTGGCTGGCCGAGCCCCAGGGGCGCCTGGCCCATGTGCATCCGCAAGACCGCGCCGACGCCGCGGCCGCCCATGCGCGCGCCTGCGACAGCGGCGCACCGCTGCGCTGCGAGTACCGCCTGCTCGCCCCGGACGGCCAGGTGCACTGGCTGCTCGACGAGGCCCGCCTGGTGCGCAACGCCGACGGCACGCCCATGTTCCTGCAGGGTGTGCTGATCGACATCACCGACGACAAGCGCATCGAAGCCGAACTGCGCCAGCACCGCGAGCGGCTGGAGTCGATGGTGGCCGAGCGCACTGGGCAGCTCGAGCAGCAGGCCGTGTTGCTGCAGGCGACCAATGCCGAGCTGCGCCGCGAAGTCGACGAGCGGCG
>JAKLLB010000056.1 GCA_023150345.1 Aquabacterium sp. | reverse complement strand
CCATGATGGGTGGGTCGCAAAGGGGGTGGCGGGAGGTGCAGCAGCCGCCATGTTCCCAGCGCGGCCGCGTGCCGGTAGGAGAAGATGGCGGTATGAGCGATGCCCATCAGCAGTCCTGCGTCGATCCCACCGCATCTGCCGCCTTGGCGCGGTTCCTCACGCAGGCCGTGCGCTCGCTGGACTTCGCGGATGTGCCCGATGCATGGAACGCAGGGCGTCCGATCGGGCGAATGCCCGGGCTCGACCTCGCGGTCATTGCCTTCTCAGCCATGGGCCTGACAGCGGCGGCCAACGTGCTGTTCTCGCCGGAGTACCCGCAGGGCAGGGTGGCGCATCTGGACGCGCAAACCATGGCGGTCGACGACATCGTGTTTCTGCCCGACGTTCAGGACTGCGAAGGCCGGTCGCCAGCCTGGCTTCCAGGGGCGCAACGCAGCCTTTGGCTGTCAGTCGATGCCGGGAGCGTACCCGGGCACGGGGAAGACAAGCCCCGGTTCATCGCACCCTATCCGGCGTCGCTCATCAAGCTGATGGTGGGCGTGGGCGTGGCCCGTCTGGTCGACCTGGGGCTGGCGCGATGGGACGACATGTGCGGCCCCGTTGCGGGCGGCACGGCACGCGCACGCACCGTTGCCGATTGCCTTGACGACATGCTGGCCATCAGCTGCAACGATGCCACCGATTGCCTTGTTGCGTTGCTACACGCGCGCGGCCTGATCCAGAGTGGCGAGACCACCGAGCGAAACGCGCTGCACGATTGGTTCGCGCAGTACGGTCTGCGCCAGTTGCGACTGGCGAACACCAGGCCAAATGGCGGCTGGCGCAATGCCGACGGTGCCGGAGTGGGTCACTTGCACATGACGGCATGGGACACCGCTCGCCTGCTCTGGCTGCTGATGCCCGATGCGCCGCGCGCGCCTTGGCTCGACCCCGGCACACCGCCGCTGCTGCAAGCGCGGTCGACCGCACAGCTGCGTCTGGCCTTGGCGCAGCAGGGACTGCATGAAGTTCTGTCGTCGGGGTTGCTCGCTGGCCTGGACGGCTGGGTGCCCGGCATTGCGGCCCGGATCCCGGCGCGTTGGCGGCATCCTGAAGGCGGCTATGCCGTGGCGGCGCGGCGATACCCACCGCCAAGATTGCCCCCGCCCGCAGACGCTGACTTCGGTCACAAGACCGGTTGCACCGACACCTACTGCAGCGACGCCGGATGGGTGCTGGGTGATGATGGCCGCTGCTACCTGGTGGCGATGATCAGCACGCTCGGTCGTCGCCATGCCCCGCCGGATGTGCCGCTTGCTGCAACGACTTGGCGCATCCCCATGCTCGGCGCCCGCATCGACGCATGGGTGCGCGACTGGACCGCGGCGTTGCGCTGAGCGTGGCAGGCTGCAATGGCACACCGCCACAGGTGGATACCGCGCCGGCGCCGTGCCAACGCATCGGCCGCCCACCACAATTCGGGCCCATGAGCCAGGCCCTCGACTACCTTGCCCAGGCGCGCCCCGACGCGATGGGCCATTACTTCCGCTTCCTGAAGCAGTGCGGACAGCACCTCGACCCCAAGACGCGCAGCCTGATCTCGGTGATCGCCAAGGTGCATGCGCAAACCGACCGGGGACTGCGGCAATACCTCAAGCGCGCGCTGCAGGCCGGCTGTACGCCTGCGGAGGTGATCGACGCGCTGCTGATGGCGTTTCCCATTCTGGGCTTGAGCCGCATCCTGTGGGCCGTGGACGTGATCCTCGCCATGCAACTGCCCGGGTTCGACCTGCAGGCATTGCGCACGGAGGTCGGCAGCGCAGACCGGGAGGCAGCAGCACCCGCAGTGCCTGCCCAGGTCGACGCAGCAGGGAGCCCCGAGCAGGCGGGCGCATCGGCGCAGTGGCGCGATCTGATCGCGACCGCCGATGTCCCACTGGGTGCCACCGTGGCGGTTCCGGTCGATGAGCGGCATGTGTTCGTCCACCACAGCAGCGGCGAGTTCCTGGTCTACGACGACCGCTGCCCGCACATGGACACGCCCATGAACGGCTCGCATCTGGACGGGCACCTGCTCACCTGTCCGCGCCACGGTTGGACCTTCGACGTGCGCAGCGGCGCCTGCGTGCGCACAGGGCAGGGCACCTTGCGCCGACACGAATCTCGCGTAGTCGACGGGCGAGTGCTGGCGCGCTGCTGAGCGTCCGGCGTCGGGCGCCCGTAGCGGGTCAGCGGTGACCCACCACAGGAGGCTTCACGGGATGCAATGCGAGAGCCACAGGTCGCCATGAACCATGGTCGTGCCCGTCAGTTCCACGACTGGCCGCTCGTGCTCGGCGGCCATGGGGCGCAGCCAACCCGAGGCATCGAACGAGTTGCCATCTGCGGTACCCGTATTGGTCGTGGTCGCGAAGGCAAGCATGAAGTCGGCCGAGATGAAGCCATCAGTCAGCTCGGACTCCGGTGACCGCTGCGGAGGCTGGTCACGCGTGGCGATGTCGCTGAGTTTGAACGTTCCGTCGGCGAAGCGCAGCCATTCGATGGACCCCAGTTCATCGTTGCCATCGCGCCCGTCGCGCAGGTCGCGCACACTGGCAACCAAGCCGCGATAGTCGGTGCGCACCTCGTAGTCGGCGCGGTTACCACGGTAAATGGCCGTATCGTCGCCCTTGCCACCATACAGGGAGTCATCACCGCCGCGGCCCTCGAGCGTGTCGTCCCCCTCACCGCCGCGTAGCGCATAGCCGAGGTCGTTTCCAAACAGGGCGTCAGGGCCATCGGTGGCGGCATGTGCCGTGGGTTGGAGCAGATGCACGCCATCCGTTGCCAGATCGATCGTCAGGCCGCCGAACGTGAGCTTCTCGATGCCGGTGAGCGCGACCTCACGATCGCCTATCGTCACGTGCCAGGAGCCGTCGCTCGCGCGCGCAAAGGCACTGTTCTCCGCACCGAGTTCACTGCCCATCACGAGCGTGTCGGTGCCGTCTGCGCCACTGATGCGCGGCCGGGACCCCACCCAGACCAGCGTGTCGTCGCCTTCACCACCGTTCGCTGCGGATGCCGTGGCGATGCTGAAGCGTTGCCCGGCAATCTCGACGGCCTCGATCCCATCGAGCCGTATGCTTTCGGTCGGACCCCGCAGGAAGTAGCCCGTCGCTCCATCGGGCTCGATGGTGTACTTCATCAGCGCGCGATCCAGGGACACGGTGTCTGTTCCGGAACCGCCATGCACGGTCTGGGTGCCCTTTCCGCCATACAACGCGATGAAGTCGTCGCCGTCGGACGCGGTGATGACCGGTACGCCGGCTCTGGCCAGAATGTAGGTGCCCTCTGCAGCCATCGAAACACTCCCTGTGTGCCTTGTTGAGGCGCCAATTGTCGGCTCTGGTGATGACGGTGAATGTGATCGGCATCACTGCTCGACCTGAATGTACAAGTTGAAAGCCTGTTATTGCCCGTCCGGTAGTAACCGATCGTTGCTGCTCGAGAGGGGGTTGCCCGTCGCATTGCGCGGCAGGCCGGGGCGCTCCCCGTGCGGGCTGTTCGGCATGGGCCCATTCGGTGTAGCCTACGGGCCATGTTCCACCGAGCCGAAGTCGCGCGAGCCGCCGCCATGCTGTGGTGTGGCGCGTGTCGCTGCGGCGGCACCGATCTTGGTCTGTCGATCCTGTTCGTCCTGGCAGCAGCACTGGCGCCACCGGATGCCGTCGCGCAAGGCCAGCCGCAAGCTGCCTCGCAGCCTCTGACCGACCCGCCTGCTGCCGCCCAGGCGGCGGCCGAGGCCGCCGGTGTGGCAGAAGCGGCACGCCGCACGGCACGTTCGACCGCTGAGTGGCTGGCCCGCGGGGTCGACAGCTGGTTCGGGGACAAGCCGTTCACCGAAGGTGGCAAGGTGACCGATGGGCGCCTGAGCGTGTCGGTGCTCAAGCGTCAGGGCGAGTCGGTGGATGCCAGCGTGCGTTTCAACGCACGGTTCCGTCTGCCGAACCTGACCGAGAGGGCTTATGTGCTGTTCGGCCGCGACGACCAGCGCGAGATCGTCAGCGACACGCCCGAGGCGTTTTCGCGGCAGCAGCGGCTGCTCAAGGAGAACACCGCGGACCGGTCGTTCTTTGCCGGCGTGGGCCTGCAGTGGCGTGACGACCTTGACTTCCGCCTGGGATTCCGTGGCGGCATCAAGCCGTATGTGCAGGGCCGTTATCGGCGCTTGTGGCAGATCGGCCCAGCTGATCTCGTGGAGTTCAGGCAAACGGTGTTCTGGTCGCTGGCCGATCACGTGGGTTCGACCACCGCCATTTCGTTCGAGCATGCGTTGTCTCCTCACCTGGCAGCTCGCTGGCTGAACGCCGCCACGATCACCGAGCGCAAGCGCAAGTTCGAGTGGTCCAGCGTGCTGGGGCTGTATCGCGCCTTCCCCGAGCACCGCCTGCTGTCGCTGGAGTTGCCGGCCAGCGGTACCCAAGGTTCGGGGGTGGGCGCCTCGGACTACGGTGTGCAGCTCAAGTGGGAGCAGCCGACCTATCGCGACTGGTTGCTCGGTGAAGTGGTGGTGGGACACTTCTGGCCACGGCCAGATCGCGTGACAGCGCGAGGGCGCGCGTGGGCGGTGGGCGCGGGCGTGAAGCTGAAGTTCTGATGACCGCCCGATGCGCCTGAACCTGCTCACCCTGATGGAGGTGGCGGCCACCCTGGCGTTTGCGCTTTCGGGCCTGCTCGAGGCTGCACGCAAGCGCCTGGATGCCGTGGGGGTGTGCGTGGTGTCGTTCCTGGCCGCCTTTGGCGGCGGCACGCTGCGCGACGTGCTGCTCGACCGCAGGCCGTTCTTCTGGGTGGAGCATGCCTGGTGGCTGTGGGCCTTGCTGGCCCTGTGCATGGCGGCGATGCTGGTGATGCGCGCGCGCCACCTGGCCGTGACCGAGGCCGCCATCCAGTGGCCGGACATGGTCGGGCTGGGCCTGTTCACCGCCGGCGGCACGCAACTGGCGCTGCAGCACGGCATGCCGCCGATCGTGGCCGTGCTCATGGGCATGGTCTCGGCGGTGTTCGGAGGCGTGCTGCGCGACATCGTCTGCAACGAGATCCCGTCGGCGTTTCGCGACCACCGGCCCTATGCGGTGTGCTCGTTCATCGGCGGCTGGATGGTCGTGGGGGCACAGGCGCTGGAGGCTCCGGCCTGGATCGGCCTGGCAGCCGCCGCGGTGTCGGCCGCTGGGCTGCGCGCGCTGGCCATGCTGCTGGACTACCGGCTGCCGGCTTGGGAAGTTGGCGCGGACCGAGCGGATGGACGTGACAGCTGACGCGCGCGCTTCTTGATCAGGCCAGAGGAGTCGCCGATCTGGTAGTTAACATAATACACATTGTCGCGCTTTCGGATTGCGCGATCGACCGGCACTGCTCGGTCCATCCGAGCCTGCCTCAGCGGCGTTGGGGTTCGCTGGCGCGGTTCGTGACGGGGGGTGTACCGGCCACGGCGCGGTGTCCAGGCGCCAGCATGCGCTCCGTGCGCTTGGCCGCAACCCGTCGGACGACAAATCGCTCGAACTTGTTCGCACTGCCCAGCATCCCAGCGGCAGCCTGGCTGCACTGGCGATGCAATGCCTCGCGCCGCTCCTCGGGCCACGACTGCTGGTCCTTGCGGGATCGCTCAAGCCGGGCGCGCGCCGCGTCTTCGTCGCGCGCGCCGGCGATGTACTGGTCACCGATCAGCACCGCCGCGTGCTCGAGTTCGGCCCGCAAGGCGATTCGGGCCGTGCCATCGCCGCTGCGCACTCGTTCCACCAACGACTCAGCGCGACTTTCGATCACGGCGACGCAATCGGCTGCCGCATCGGGTGCGGCCACCGGGCCCGCATGCGCGCCGAAGCCCGATCCCAAACAGGCGGTCAACCAGACCAGGGTCCGACACGCGGTGCCCAGGCTGCGACCCAGTCGAGAACCCAGATGCTTGGGATGTGATGCTGGCATGGCGAGTCAACGCACCAGCGCACCGCGACGCTGACCGGCCTGCGGCTCACCATAGAGTCGCGACAGCAGTTCGCGCATCCAACGATGTCCTGGATCCTCGTGCATGCGCCAGTACCAGTGCAAGCCGACCTGCAGCGGCGGCAGGCCCAACGGTGGCTCGGCGATCTGGAGTCCGAACTGCTGTGCAAACCGGCGACCCGGTCGACTCGGGACGATGGCCACCAGATCGCTGCGCGCCAGGATCTCGGGCAAGACCGCAAAGTGCGGCACGGTCAGCCGGATGCGGTTGTCCAGACCGAGTTGCAGCAAGCTGCGGGCAGGCTCCGCGTGGCTCTTGACGAGCACGTAGTCGAGCTTGCCGAGACCCTTGCGCGTGCGCAGGCCCGCGCCGGCGGGATGCTCGCGTCGGGCCAGGACCACATAGCGATCCAGCAGCAATGCCTGGTGGTGGACACCGCCGAGGTGCGGCAGGTATCCCACCGCCAGGTCGATGCGCCCCTGCTCCATCGCCCCCAGCACCGCCTCCGGTGCGAGCTGGATGGCCTCGATGCGCACCTTCGGTGCCTCCCGATCGAGTTCCTCCATCAGCCCGGGCAGGAACTCGCCTTCGCCGAGGTCGCTCATGTGCATCACGAACCGGCGCTCGGAGCGGGCGGGGTCAAAGCGTCCCGTCTCGATCAGCGCCAGATCAATGGTCTTGAGCGCAGCCTCGACGAAGCGAGCGAAGTGATCCGCCTTGGCCGTGGGCGTGACACCGCCCGTCGTGCGCACGAACAGCGGATCTTTCAGGGCCAGTCTCAGCCGGGTGAGACTGTGGCTGACCGCCGGCTGCGACAGCCCCAGCAGCTCGGCAGCCCTGCGAACGTTGCGCGCGTTGTGCACGGCGTGAAATACGCGCAGCAAGTTCAGGTCGAAGTGGGCGGACTGATTCACCAGAAGAATCAAAAGCAAAAAGCCAATTGTATGGACGCATGTGATCGGCGCCCGTAAAGTGCGCCGATGGAAGTGCAATTCACGCGCGAGATCGAGCAACTGAGGCTCGGCGCAGGCCAGGTGTTCCGTGGTGAAGGCATCCTGGCCATCACCAAGGCGCTGCTGCAGGCAGGCGTCAGCTACGTCGCAGGCTACCAGGGGGCGCCGGTGTCGCATCTGCTGGACGTGCTGGTGCAGGCGCGGCCCTATCTCGAAACCCTGGGTGTTCAGGTGCAGGCATGCTCCAACGAAGCCTCGGCTGCGGCCATGCTGGGGGCATCGATCCACTATCCGGTGCGTGGCGCGGTGACGTGGAAGTCGGTGGTGGGCACCAACGTGGCATCGGATGCGCTGTCGAACCTGGCATCGCCGGGCGTGCGCGGCGGTGCGCTCGTGATCGTGGGCGATGACTACGGCGAAGGAGCCAGCGTGGTGCAGGAGCGCACCCATGCCTTCGCAATGAAGTCGACACTGCTGCTGATCGACCCCCGCCCTGACCTGCCCTGGATGGTCCACGTGGTCGAGCAGGGCTTCGCTCTGTCGGAGGCCTCGTCGATGCCGGCGATTCTGCAGCTGCGCATCCGCGCCTGCCATGTGCGAGGGCAGTTCGAATGCCGGGACAACGTGGCGCCGGCGATCTCCTCACGGCATGCCCTGCCCGATCCGGCCGCATTCGACTACTCGCGGCTGTCGCATCCACCGGTGATCTTCAGCCAGGAAAAGCTCAAGGTGGATGAGCGTCTGCCCGCCGCGCGGCAAGCGATTGTCGAACGAGGGCTGAACGAGCGCATGGGTGACGATGCCGGGCCACTGGCCGAGTTGGGCATCGTGGTGCAGGGCGGCCTGACGAACGCGCTGGTACGGGCCATGCAGTTGTGCGGCCTGGCCGATGGGCTGGGCGAGGTGTCGCTGCCGGTTCTGGTGCTCAACGTCACCTATCCCCTGGTGCCGGAGCAGATCGTGTCGTTCTGTGAACCGCGGCGCGCCGTGCTGGTGGTGGAAGAAGGCAGTCCTGAGTTCATCGAGCTCGAGATTGCCGCCGCCCTGCGCCGCACCGGGCTGCACACCGAACTGCATGGCAAGGGTGACCTGCCTGCCGCGGGTGAGTACACGGTCGAGGTGTTGGCACGTGGACTGCTGGCCTTCCTGCAGCGGCACGCGCCCCACCACGCCGGCATCGAGGGCACGCAGGCGTGGCTGGCCGCCGTGCAGGCGCAGCGCGCCGCGGCTGCTCGCATGCTCGAGAAGCCGCTGCCGCCCAGGCCGCCCGGCTTCTGCACCGGATGCCCCGAGCGCCCGGTCTTTGCAGCCCTCAAGCTGGCGCAGCAGCAACTGGGCCCGGTGCATGTGGCCGCCGACATCGGATGCCATGCGTTCGGCACGTTCGCGCCGTTCTCGTCGGGTCATTCGATCCTCGGCTACGGCATGAGCCTGGCCAGCAGCGCGGGCGTCGGTCCGCTGATGCAGCGGCGCACGCTGGCGGTAATGGGCGACGGTGGGTTCTGGCACAACGGGCTGCTCAGCGGCGTGCAATCGGCGCTGTTCAATGGCAACGATGCTGTGCTGCTGATCTTCAAGAACGGGTACACGTCGGCCACGGGCACGCAAGAAATTCTCTCTTCGCCGCACGTCCAGCCCGACCTCACACCGGATGCCGACGTCGGCGCCAGCCGAACCGACCGCAACCACACGATAGAGGCCGCATTGCAGGGGCTGGGCGTGCAGTGGTTGCGCACGGTGCACAGCTATCGCGTCGAGGCGATGCGACGCACGCTCATCGACGCCTTTGAATCGCCCTTCAAGGGCCTGAAAGTCATCATCGCCGAGGGTGAATGCCAGCTCGAGCGCCAGCGCCGGTTGAGACCCTGGATGGCGCGCATGCTGCAGCGGCGCGAACGCGTGGTGCGGGTGAAGTACGGCGTGGACGAGGATGTGTGCACCGGCGACCATGCCTGCATGCGGCTGTCGGGTTGCCCGACCCTGACGCTGAAGGACAACCCGGACCCGTTGAAGGTCGATCCGGTGGCCACCGTCACCGAAGGCTGCGTCGGCTGCGGGCTGTGCGGCGAGAACGCGCACGCGGCCGCCCTGTGCCCCAGTTTCTACCGCGGCGAGCGGGTGACGAATCCCCGTTGGCACGAGCGGGCACTGCATGCGCTGGGCGCGCCGCTGCGGCGATGGCTGATGGGAGCGGCGCGATGACGGCACCTCTCGACGCGCCCTCGCCTGAACCCGTGCCGCGCATCCTGACGTTGCTCGTCTGTGCCCTGGGCGGCGAAGGCGGCGGCATCCTGACGCAGTGGCTGGTGGATGCGGCCGAGCGCGACGGCTACCCCGTTCAGGCCACGTCGGTGCCCGGCGTGGCGCAGCGCACCGGCGCCACCACCTACTACCTGGAGTTGTATCCGGTGCCGCACACCCAGTTGGGCCGGCGCCGGCCGGTTTTCAGTCTGTTGCCGGTGCCCGCAGCGGTGGACCTGCTGGTCGCATCCGAACTGCTCGAAGCGTCGCGGCAGGCGACGCTCGGTTTGCCCTCGCCCGAGCGCACGGTGCTGATCGCAGGAACCGGGCGCGCACTGACCACCCAGGAGCGCATTGTCTGTGGCGACGGCCGGCTCGACGCGGCCATGCTGGAGGCGGGCCTGCGGCGCTCGACGCGCTCATGCTATTTGGTCGACCTCGCAGGCTGGGCCCGTGAGGCCGGCACGGTGGTCAGCGCCGTGATGTTCGGTGCCATCGCGGCCAGCGGCGTGTGGCCGCTCTCGCGGGCCAGCTGCGAGGCCGCCATCAACGACGGTGGCGCGGGTGCAGCGGCGAGCCTGCGAGGGTTCGCGCTGGCCTGGGACCGGGTGCGGGCACTGATGGTTGACGCGAACGCTGGGCCGGCCGCTGCCTCGCCTGTGCCGGGTGGCCCTGCCGGCCGGGCCACGTGTGGCAGCTCCGTGCAGCGCCCGGTATCGCCACTGCCCCAGCCATGGGCCGGGCGCTACGCACCCGCTGTGCACACGGTGCTCGCGCAGGGTGTGCAGCGGCTGCGCGAGTACCAGGACGAGACCTATGCGCAGCTCTACCTGGAACGGGTCTGGGCCGTCCATCAGGCCGAATTGGCAGCCGATCCGCAGGCGCACACAGGCCATGCCGTGACGCGTGAGACGGCGCGGTGGCTGGCACTGTGGATGGCGTTCGACGACATCGCCCGAGTGGCCCAGCTCAAGGCAGCCGCCACGCGGTTCGAGCGAGTGCGGCGCGAGGTTGGCGCAGGCCCTGGGGACCTGCTGCGCATCCGCGATCACTTCCGTCCCGGTGTGCCCGAAATCGCAGCGCTGCTGCCTTCCGCATGGGCCGAGCGCTTTCGGCGTTGGGACGCCCGGCGCATCCAGTCGGGCCGAGCAGCCTGGGGCTGGGCGCTACGCCTGCCCAGCCACACGGTGGTCGGGTTGGTGGCGTTGCGCTTGCTCGCATCGTTGCGCCATGTGCGCCCGCGCGGCAGCCGCTGGACCGAAGAGCAACGGCTCATCGAGCGATGGCTCGGCTGCGTGGTCGCAGGCGTGCGCGAGCAGCCCAGCCTGGGTCTGGAACTGGCCCGATGCGGCCGATTGGTCAAGGGCTACGGCTCCACGCACGCACGCGGCATGGGCCACTTGCTGCGCATCCTGGACCATCTCTCCAACGACGTGCTGGCCGTGTGCAGCGCCCGTGAAGCGGCGCTGGCCGACGACTGCGGTCGAACGGTACCACCGCCCTCACCTGTCGCGGCATCGGTGCCGAGAACCCAGCCCCTGCACTTTGTCCCGCGGCGCAAGGCCGCCCCTGCTACTGCCCCTGAAACACCACACCGAGGAGACCCGTCATGACCCATGGCCGACCGGCTACCCGTTTGCTGCGCAGCGTCGCGCAGTTCCTGTCGCTGCTCGCCTTGCCGCTGGCGGCGTCCAGCCAGGGCGCGCCCATCGTCCTGAAGGTGCACCACTTCCTGCCGGCCACATCCAGCGCGCAGGTCCGGTTGATCCAGCCGTGGTGCGACAAGATCGCCCGCGAGTCGGCCGATCGTCTCAAGTGCCAGATCTATCCGTCGATGCAACTGGGCGGCACGCCGCCGCAACTCTTCGAGCAGGCCCGAGATGGCGTGGTCGACATGATCTGGACCGTGCCTACCTATGTGGCCGGGCGTTTCAACAAGTCGGAGGTGTTCGAGTTGCCCTGGATGGCCAGTTCGGCCAAGGCCGGCAGCCAGGCGCTGTGGACCTACGTGCAGAAAAATGCGCAAGACGAGTTCAAGGGCGTGCACCCGGTCTTCATGCATGTGCATGACGGCGCACTGTTCCACTTCAGCAGCAAGCAGCCGCGCACGCTGGAGGACATGAAGGGATTGAAGATCCGTGCCGCGACGAGGGCCAATGCGCGCATGCTAGCCGCGCTGGGGGCAACGCCGGTGCAGATGCCGCTGCCGGGTGTGCCCGATGCGCTGTCCAAGGGCGTAGTGGACGGCGCCGCGGTGCCGTGGGAGGGTTCGCCTGCCATCAAGCTGCCTGAGATCGCGCGCTATCACCTCGACGTGCCCGCAGGAACCCCCCGCATCTCGAACACCATCTTTCTCTTCGGCATGAACCAGGCCCGCTACGACAGCCTGCCTGCCGACCTGAAGCAAGTCATCGACGCGAACAGCGGTCTGGCGGTGTCGGCCTGGGCCGGTGAGTCCGGCTTCGATGCGGTGGTCGAGCCGTTTCGCAAAGTGGCTCGCGATCGCGGCAACACGATGCACGTGCTGGGCGAGGCCGAGCTGCAGCGCTGGGTGAAGGCCACCGACAGCGTCGACGACGAATGGGTCAAGGAGGTGACGGCCAAAGGCGCCGACGGCCGCCGGCTGCTCCAGGAGGCGCGCGACCTCGTTCGCCAGTACGCTCGGCCCTAGCGACGCGACGGCGGCTGCGCAGCGGTGCGCGTGGAGGGGGCTGACCTCGGGGTGAGTCCGGTGTTCGGTTGGTGGTGGCCATCCAGTAAAGTCGCCGCTTCTCGGATGGGAGGATCCCCGATGTCCGCAGCCCGAATCGGCAGCGTGCAAGCACTCGCCTGCCGCATTGCGCTGGTCATGGGCGCAGCGCTGGCTGCGATGGCCACCGCGCAAGCCCAGGTGCCCAGCGAGCATACCCCCGGACTGGCCGATCACACGCCGCGCTGGCATGCGCTCACCGATGCACGCCTGGTGCTCGCGCCGGGACAGGTGGTGGAATCAGGCACGCTGGTGATGCGCGACGGGCTCATCGTGGCCGCGGGCCGCGACGTCACGGTGCCCGCCGGTGCGCGGGTCTGGCGACTGGCAGGCCGTACGGTGTACGCGGGCTTCGTCGATCTGAACAGCACCATCGGCGTGCCTGCTGCGTTGCGTCCATTGCCACCCGCGCGGCCGACCTGGGGTCCGGGGTCGGATCTGCCGGCATCCGCGGCGTCGTCCGCTTCGGTGCGCGTGCCGGTGGGCCGCGGACTGGCAGCACGCAACCCGTTCGTGCGCGCCGAGCAGGACGTCGCCTCGCAGCTCGACTGGCATGTAGATGAGGTGCGTGCTGCACGGGCGATGGGATTCGCCACGGTTCTGGCGGCGCCGGCCACCGGTGTCTTTCGGGGCCAGGGCGCGTTGGTGAACCTGCTCGACCCTGATGAGTCACAGGCGCCGCGCGCTGCAGTGCTGCAGCCACGCATCGCGCAGCACATCGCTCACGAGGTGCAGCGCGGGCGCGATGCCGGCTACCCCAGTTCGCTGATGGGATCGATCGCGCTGGTGCGGCAGACGCTGCTCGATGCCCGTTGGCATCGAGCAGCGGTCGCTCACGCCAGCCGCAGCGATCATGTGCAGCGGGTGGAACCCAATGCCTCGCTCGAAGCGCTGGCCGGCGTGCTCGACGGGCGCCAGCTGGTTGTCTACGCCACCGAGGACGAGCAGGACTACCTGCGGGTGGCCCGGGTGCGCGACGAGTTCGCTCTGCGCGCCATCGTGCTGGGCAACGGACACGAATACCGCCGCGCCGCGCAGCTCAAGGCCCTGGGGTTGCCGGTGGTTGTGCCGCTGGCTTTTCCGTCGCCGCCAGCGGTGGACGACCCGGACGCCGCACTCGATGTTCCGCTGGACGAACTGCAGCATTGGGAACAGGCGCCATCCAACCTGAGCCTGCTGCATCGCCGCGGCGTGAGCGTCGCCATCACCTCGGCAGGGCTGCGAGACGCACCGCGCGAGTTCTGGCCCCGGTTGCGGCAGGCCGTGCGCCGCGGTCTGCCTGCCGATCAGGCGTTGGCCGCGCTCACCTCCGTGCCTGCGCAATGGCTGGGCCAGCAGTCGCGCCTGGGCACGCTGGCCGCGGGCAAGTTGGCCAACGTGGTCGTCACCCGCGGCGATCCATTCACGCAAGACGATGCGCAGGTGGAGCTGGTGTTTGTCGATGGACAGCCTTGGCCGACGGAGTCCTGGGGCCAGGCGGACATCCGTGGAACCTGGGCGGTCGAAGACGGATCCGCGCCGACGACCTGGACGATCGTCGGCACTGCGGGGCGCCCGAGCTGGACGGTCGATGGCACGCGCTGTGCGCCGAACGTGCTCGGGGCGCGTATCGTCCTGCGTTGGCCTTGCCCGGCAGCATCGCCCGGTGCCAGAGATGTCGCTTCGACCCGCACCATCGTGGCGGAGCTCAACGGCGATCGGCTCTCCGGAACGTGGCAGGCCACCGATGGCGTCCTGCATCCTTGGTCCGCTCGACGCGTGGCTGCTGCAGCAGCAGGTGCCAGCGCGCCGGCTGCGGGTTCCGCCGCCGCGGCCGCGCAGGCACCGGTGCATGCGAGCGAACCGGCAGCCACGTATCCCGCCGGCGCATACGGCATCGCCGTGCCACCGCGTCCGACGGTGGTGCTGGTGCGGCAGGCCACGGTCTGGACCGGCACCGCCGCCGGTCGTGTCGAGCGCGCCGACCTGCTGGTGCGCGACGGGCGTATCGCCGCCGTGGGGCGTGACCTGGTAGCGCCGCCCGGGGCGCTCGTGATCGAGGCGGAAGGCAAGCATGTCACGCCGGGCCTCATCGACGCGCACTCGCATACGGCCGTGGCGCGCGGCATCAACGAAGGCACGCACTCGGTCACCGCGCAGGTGCGGATTGGCGACGTACTCGATGCCACCGATGTCAACATCTATCGCCAGCTGGCCGGCGGTGTCACGGCTGCGAACGTGCTGCATGGGTCTGCCAACACCATTGGCGGGCAATCGCAGGTGATCAAGCTGCGCTGGGGCAGCGATGCGCAAGGGCTCGTCTTCGATGCAGCCGCACCTGGCATCAAGTTCGCCTTGGGCGAAAACGTCAAGGGTGCCAACTGGGGCGATGGCAGTCGCTATCCGCAAACGCGCATGGGTGTCGAGCAGGTGCTGCGCGATGCCTTCACCGCCGCGCGCGCGTATGCCGCGGGGTGGGCCCAGTGGCGCAGCGCTGGTGCGCGGGCGCCGGAGCCGCGGCGCGATCTGCAGTACGAGGCGTTGGTCGAAATACTCGAGCGCCGTCGGTTGATCCATGTGCACTCGTACCGCGCTGACGAGATCCTGATGTTCACGCAGGTGGCGCGCGAGTTCGGGCTCGAGGTGGCGGCCTTCCAGCATGTGCTCGAGGGATACAAGGTGGCCGACTCAATCGCCGGCATCGGCGCCGGGGCATCCACCTTCTCGGATTGGTGGGCCTACAAGATGGAGGTGATGGACGCCGTTCCGTCCAACGCGGCCATGCTTCATCGCCAGGGGGTGCTGACCAGCCTGAACTCCGACAGCAACGAGCTGGCCCGGCGCCTCAACACCGAGGCGGCCAAGGCGGTGAAGTACGGCGCGCTCACGCCGCAGGAGGCGCTGGCGCTGGTCACGCTGAATCCGGCGAAGCAGCTGCGTATCGAGGCACGAACCGGCACGCTGGAGCCGGGCAAGGACGCCGACTTCGTGATCTGGAGCGGGCCGCCGCTGTCCACCTTCAGCCGGGTGGAGCAGACCTGGATCGAGGGGCGCCGCTACTTCGACCTGGATGCGGACCGCGAGCTGCGCGCCAGTGCCGTCCAGGAGCGGCAGCGCCTGCTGGCGTTGGCACTGCCCGCGCGGCAGGCACAGCTCGCCGCGACGGGCCCGGCGGGCACGCGAGGCGCGGCTACCGCCAAAGGCGCTGGCGATGCGCCCCCACGATCGGAGTTGCGAAGCAGCGATTGGGGCGCTCTGCCCTGGCTGGACAGCCTGACCCGGCTGCGCGCCTGGAGCGACAGCTATGGCGGTGGCTCCACCTGGCATGAGTGCACGGAGGACGCGCGATGAGCATGGTGGAAGAACGACGACGCGCCCTGCTGCGGTTGGCCGGCGCATGCGGGGTCTGGACCGTCGCGCCGCGCGCGCGTGCCGCTGAGGAAGTGCCGGCACCGCCCCAGCGCGAACCCCTGGTCGTCACTGGTGCGACGCTGCATCCCGTCAGCGGTCCCAGCTTGCCCGGCGGGCGCATGTGGGTCGACGGCGGCCGAATCAAGGCTGTTCTGGGAGCCGATGACCCGCTGCCAGCGGCGGCGGCAGCCGCGCGTCGGCTCGAGCTGGCTGGGCGCCACGTGTACCCCGGGTTCATCGCAGCCAACACGTCCCTCGGGCTGGTCGAGGTCAACTCCGTGCGCGCCACCCTCGACACCACCGAGACTGGCGCCGTCAATCCCCATGCCCGCGCGGTGGTGGCGGTCAATGCCGACAGTGAACTCATCCCGGTGGCGCGAACCAACGGCGTGCTCGCTGCGCTCACGGTACCGCTGGCCGGTCGCCGGGGGTTGATCAGCGGAACCTCTGCACTGATTCAGCTGGACGGCTGGAACTGGCAGGACATGGCGCTGGTGCCCGAGGTTGGACTGCATGTGCACTTGCCCTCGATGCGCCTGACCCGGCACGCGTTGCCGGCGCTGTCGGAGCCCCTGCTCGACGAGTTGCGTCGCAGCACGAACCGGCGCCTGCGGCTGCTGGACGATTCCTTCGAATCGGCACGGGCCTACAGCAAGCTGCGACAGTCCGACCCGAGTGCCCCGTGGGATGCGCGCTGGGAGGCCATGCGGCCGGTGTTCGAACAACAGCGGCCGGTGTTCGTCCATGCCGACGAGCTCGCGCAGATCCGTCACGCCCTGGGGCTGGCCGAGCGTTTCGAGCTGCGGCTGGTGATCGTGGGCGGTGCGGATGCCTGGCGCATGCCGGAGCTGCTTCGCCAGCGTGGCGTGCCGGTGATCGTGGCCGGCGTACACGAGTTGCCCCGCCGCCGCGATGACGACGTCGACACACCGTTTCGCCTTCCGGCGCGGTTGGCGCAAGCGGGCGTGCAGTACTGCATCTCGCGCGTGGGCGGCGAGCGCAGCGCCTCGAACGAGCGCAATCTGCCCTATGAGGCGGCCACAGCGGCTGCGCACGGGCTGGCACCCGAGGAGGCGTTGAAGGCCATCACCCTGCATGCGGCCCGCATACTGGGCGCGGACGATCGACTCGGTTCGCTCCAGCCGGGGCGTCTGGCCAGCTTCATCGTGACCGATGGCGATCCGCTGGAAACCACCACCCGCATCGAGCGGTTGTACGTGCAAGGGCGCGAAGTCGATCCTGGCAACCGCCAACGCCGCCTCGAACGCAAGTACGAGCAGCGTTACCGATCCGGTTCCAGCGCCACTCGATGAGCTCGTCTTTGCATACCGACCGATGCGCGGTCCGGCCGGTGCGTCAGACACGATCCCATTGCGATCCAGCCACGATCACCTCACCCCGTACACTGAGGGACGAAACGCAAAAGGAAGCGCATATGGCGGTCGCGACGAGTCGGGTGGCACGCACGGGCTGGATGGCGGCCGTTGCATTGGCTGCCGCATGGATGGCGACCCCAGCGATGGCCGAGGACTACCTCGATACAGCTGCCAAGTCAGCCTGCGAGTGCGCCGAACGCGTGCCAGGTACAGCGACCGCCAACGAGGTCAAGATGCATGCTGGGGTCTGCATGATTCGCGCCGTCGTTCCTTTCAAGGAGCAGTTGCGCGCCGATCATGGTGTCGACCTCGACAACCCCCGCAAGGACGGCGAACGGCTCGGCGCACTCGTAGGCGCTCGCATGACCCAGCATTGCCCGGCCCTGATGGTTCGCCTGGCGCGGGCGGCGGCACCCGGCGATGCCGGTCAGACTGTGGAACTGACTGTCGAGGGTACCGTCACCCGCGTCGAGAAGGAGCCGTTCGTCATCCTGACCGTCCAAGACGGCGAAGGACGGACGGTGAAGCTGTGGTGGCTGCAGGCGGTGCCCTCGGGCATCGACTTCGTGAACACCTACGAGTCGCTGGCCGGCCGGCGGCTGAAGGTGAGCTACCAGCCGCGCGAGTTTTTCGACCCCCGGATCAGCGACTACCGAAAGTTCAACGTGATCTCGCGCGTCTGGTAGTTGCCCGGCGCGGCGCGCCGGGTGGGGAGTGCCGCGATGGCCTACTGTGCGTCGGTCTCGGCCGGCTCATCGCCCGCATCGTCGATACCGCGATCGAAGTCACGAGTTGCACCCCCCTGACCGGGGAGCACTGGCTTGTCCAGGGGGCGGCAGACCCGGCGGTGCAGGCGCTCCAGGCGTTGCGAATGCTCCACTCGGGCCAGCACGGCCTGGGGGTCGAGCAGCAGGGCGAATGGGTTCGCAGGGGTTTGCAGGGTCGACATGGCCAGCTCCTTCGCGGATCGGTGGCCTCACTGTAGGAGCCCCAGCTGCGCAAGTGAAGTCAGCCCGCAGGCAGAAACAGTGTCAGATTTCCGCTGACACGGCGCCGCGAGCGCGCGGCCCCGAGCCGGTCGGGTACCACCCGGGTCACTGGGGCGCTGAGGCAGCCCGTGCAGCCAGCATGGCGGCCAGCGGTTCACGCCCACCCAGCCTGGCGAATGCAGCGGCGTCGAGTTGCCGATCGTTGTGCAGTCGTGCGTCGGCACCACGTTTCAGCAGCAGGTCCACGGTCGCCTCGCTGCCGTAGCGCGACGCCATCATCAGCGCAGTGGTGCCGTTGGGCGAGCGCGCGTCAATGCGGGCACCGGCGTCCAGCAACCAGCGCGACAACTCGGGTGGACCGCCCGTGGCAGCGTAGTGCAGCGGCGTCCAGCCCTCGCGGTCGATGCGCGCGCCGCGCTCGGCCAGGCGCCTGGCCCAATCGGTTCGGCCCTTGAGTGCGGCCATCATCAGCGAAGTCTCGCCTGCGGCATTGGCCAGATCGGGTTCCAGCGTCGGCGACCGCAGCAGGACCTCGGCCACGCGCTCGGAGCCGTCGCGCATGCACAGCAACAACGCCGGTTGTCCATCCTCGTTGCGCGAATTGGGATCGAACCCGCGCTGGAGCAGCCGCTCCACGGTCGTGGCATCGTCGACAGCCACGGCCTTGAAGAAGTCCTCGTAGGCGCCCGCCTGCGCGGCGGAAAAACACAACACCAGAATGAGTTGAACGACTTTCTTAAAGCAATTTATACGATTCATGGGCGCCCCTCGGGTCACGTCGCTGGCGCTTCAAAGCCCGGCAATCCAGGCGCTGGATCGACCTCTGGCAACGCGAACAGGCGGCGCGCGTTGGCGCTGGTGGCCTCGGCCACGATGTCCAGCGGGAGGTTCTTGACCTGGGCAATGACCTCCGCCACATGGGGCACCCACGCCGGCGAGTTGGTCTTGCCGCGGTGGGGAGCCGGGGCGAGGTAAGGGCTGTCGGTTTCGATCAGGCAGCGCTCCAGCGGAACGAAGCGGGCCACGGCGCGCAAGTCTTCGGCGTTGCGGAACGACACGATGCCGGAAAACGAGACGTCGAAGCCCAGGTCGAGTGCGCTGCGGGCCGTTTCCAGCGTGTCGGTGAAGCAATGGAACACGCCGCCGGCGTCGCACGGGCCCTCTTCACGCAGTATGCGCAGTGTGTCCTCGGCGGCGCTGCGCGTGTGCACCACCAGCGGCCGCGAACTGGCCTTCGCTGCACGAATGTGCACACGGAACCGTTCACGTTGCCAGTGCATCTGTTCGATGCTGCGGCCGGCCAGCCGGTAGTAGTCGAGCCCCGTTTCGCCGATGGCCACCACCCGCGGCAAGTGGGCGCGCTCCATCAGATCGGACACCTCGGGCTCGCGTACGCCCTCGTTGTCGGGGTGGACACCCACCGTGGACCACAGTTCGGGGCACCGTTGCGCCAGACCGTGAACCGTCGGGAACTCCTCCAGAGTGGTGCAGATGACGACAGCCTGTACGACGCGCGCGCGCGCCATGTCCAGACGAATGCGGTCGATGTCGCCGAGCAGTTCGGGAAACGACAGGTGGCAATGCGAATCGATGTACATCGGCGCATCGTAGCCGGCGCGCACGGTCATGCCGGTCGACGCCAGCGTTGCCGGTTTCAGGGACAGGGCCGGGCCGGCAAGCCGCGATCAGCGGTACGCGGGGAGGATCAGACGGTTTGCGTCGGCTTGGACGACGAAATCAGTGTGCCCAGAATCTCTTCGATCTTGATCTTGAGCAGCCGGGTCTTTTCGTCGGCCGGGAAACGAACACCCACACCCTGGGTGCGGCCGCCAGAGGCGTTTGCCGGCGTGATCCACGCGACCTTGCCTGCCACGGGGTAGCGCTGGGGGTCGTCGGGCAGAGACAGCAGCAGGTAGATGTCTTCGCCTAGCCTGTACTCGCGCGTGGTGGGCACGAACAGCCCGCCATCGGCCAGCAGCGGAATGTAGGCGGCATAAAGAGCGCCCTTCTCCCGGAACACGAGCTGGATCACGCTGGGCCGCGCGCCAGCGGGCGGTGGCGTGCTGGGCGACGCGGGGCGAGACGTGGGCGCGTTCATCGGTTCGAGTGTAGCGAAGGGCGGCCCCCGCGGGTACGGGCTTCGTCGTGACGCGGCCACAGGGATGCGGCTTGTGTCACGAGGGACTCGATCAGCAATGCGGCATTCCAGGGGTGTTCGTCGTGACGGGCCACGCGCCAGAGCTCACGCTGCCAATGCGCCAGCGCATCCAGACTGGGCGGCGCCGGCCACTTCGCCGCCATGATGAAGCGCGCGGGTGCTCCGAACGAGCGCACTTGCAAATCATGCGCCAGCTTGAACAGCACATCGACCACGCGTGCGACATTGCGCCCGAGCAGCAGCCGGGCGTCGCCGCGTGCAACGGCCATCGGCAACGCGCCGATCCAATCGGCATCCACCCCCTCGGCGGCCAATTCCAGCGCCAGCAGCGGGCTGCCGCCGGCCAGCGCCAGCAACGCCTCGGGATGCGCCAGCCCCCTGCCCCGCAGCCAGGTGCATGCGCTGGCGGCGTCGGGCGCTCCGAGGTGCAGGTGCTGGCAGCGGCTGCGCACTGTCGGCAGCAGGCGCTCGGGGTCGGTCGTGGTCAGCCACAGCCGCATGCGACCGGCGGGTTCTTCGAGGGTCTTGAGCAGCGCATTGGCCGACGCCGTGTTGAGCTGATCGGCCGGATGAATGATGAGCGCCTTGCCGCGTGCGCGTCCGGTGGTGCGGTGCGACCAGTCGATCGCCTGGCGCACGGCGTCGACGCGGATCTCCCGGCTGGGCTTGGCATCGCTGCGCCCTGCACCCTCGTCATCACCCTGCCAACCCAGCGCCACGCGCAGCGCGTCGGGCACGAGGATGTGGAGGTCGGGATGGGCGCGCTGGCTCACGAGGTGGCAGCTGCCGCATGTGCCGCAGGGCGCTTGCCCAGGTTCTTCGCACAACCAAGCTTGCGCCAGCAGCCCTGCGAACTCGAGGTGGCCGACACCCGCAGGCCCGTGGATGAGCAAGGCATGGCTGCGGTCGAACGTGCGCGCGGTCGCCAACGGCTCGGCCAGCCAGGGCAGCGGCCACTGGTCGCCCGCACGCCCCAGGAGCATCGATTCGGTACGAACGGCGGTGGCCATCGGCGCTACGCCTGCGGTGGCACGGGGCTGGGGCCGGCCGCACGGGCGGCATCGACAGCACTGGCGATTGCCGCGCAGTTGGCCACGGCCTGCCGCACGGCAGTCCAGACCCGCTCGCGTGGCTGGTTCGCATCGATGCGCGCAAACCGCCCAGGCGCGCCAACGCAGCGCCGTGCATAGCCCTGCCGAACCCGGTCGAAGAAGGCCAGCGTCTCGCGTTCCAGGCGATCGGCGGGGCGCGCGGCGGCACGGCGCCGGGCGGCTTCGTCGGCCGGCAGGTCGAACCACAGGGTGAGATCGGGCTGCCGACCCTGCTGCACCCAGCCCTCGAGCATGCCCAACACGTCCAGGTCGAAGCCGCGGCCGCCGCCCTGGTAGGCGAATGTGGCATCGGTGAACCGATCGCACAGCACGGTAGCGCCCCGGGCGAGGGCCGGCTCGATCAACCGACACAGGTGGTCGCGCCGCGCCGCGAAGACAAGCAACGCCTCCGTGAGCGCATCCATCTCGCGCTCCAGGAACAAAGCGCGCAGAGATTCGGCCAAAGGGGTGCCGCCGGGCTCGCGCGTGAGCACCACGTCGTGGCCCTGTTCGCGCAACCATGCCGCCAGCGCGTCGACATGGGAGGACTTCCCCGCACCATCGATGCCTTCGACGGTGATGAAGCAGCCCGATCGGATCTCGGGTCGACCTTGCGTAGTCATGGGCGCTTGCGCTGATACGTGTTCACGGCCCGATTGTGCGATGCGAGATCGTCGCTGAAGACGCTGCTGCCATCGCCGCGAGCCACGAAATACAGCGCACGGGTGGGATCGGGGCGCACGGCTGCGCGCAGTGCCGCCATCCCCGGCATCGCGATCGGGGTGGGTGGCAGGCCGGCGCGCGTGTAGGTGTTGTAGGGGCCATCGGTCTGCAGGTCGCGCTTGCGCAGGTTGCCGTCGAAGGAGACCCCAAGGCCGTAGATGACCGTTGGATCGGTCTGCAGCGGCATTCCGATGCGCAGCCGATTGGCGAACACGCCGGCGATGCGGCCGCGGTCTTCGGGCCGGCCAGTCTCTTTCTCGACGATGGAGGCGAGGATGAGTGCCTCGTCAGCCGTCTTCAAGGGCAGATCGGGCGCACGCTCGGCCCAAACCGCCTCCAGGCGCGCGCGCATCGCGGCATGGGCGCGGCGCAGCACGGTGATGTCGCTGACACCGCGGCTGTAGACGTAGGTATCGGGGAAAAAGCGGCCTTCCGGCGACACACTGCTGTGCCCCAGCGCCTCCATCAACCGCGCGTCGCTCCAATCGCGGGTGGCGGCCTCGAGGTGAGGCGCCTGGGCCAGCGCCGAGCGCAGCTGGCGGAAGGTCCAACCTTCGATCAGTCGCACGCGCTCGTAAGCTTCGTCGCCCTGAACCATCTTGTCGAGCAACTGCCGAGGCGAGACCGGCGCCGTGAGCGCATAGCTGCCCGCGCGGATGCGCCGGGCCTGGCCCGACCACCGAAACCACTCGTACAGCAAGACAGGATGGGTCTGCACGCCCGCAGCCACCCAGGACTGCGCCACCTCGCGCGGCGAGGCACCCGGCTCGATCGAGAGCTCGACAGGCGCCGATGCCAGCGGCAGCGGGCGCTGCAGCCACCAGGCCACCGAGGCGACGGCCGCCAGCGAGGCAAGGCCGACAGCCAGCAACAGGCGGCGCAACAGCTTCATGCGTGGTCGGGCATGGCCTGCGACGCAAGGCCTGCCGAGCGGTGTTGTGATGGGGCGCCGATGATAATCGTGGCCATGAGTGATACGACCGTTGACGTGGGGCCAGGAGGCTCCATCCGCTTGCCTGATTGGGGCATCATTCGCGCCCGTGGCGCCGAGGCCGCGCAGTTCCTGCACGGGCAGCTCACGCAGGACATCGCGAACCTGGGTGCTGGCCAGGCAAGGCTGGCCGGCTACTGTTCCCCGAAGGGGCGGCTGCTGGGCACGCTGCTGGTCTGGAGCCCGGCGCCTGAGGAACTGCTGCTCGCTTGCGGTGCCGACGTTCTGCCTGCGCTGCTCAAACGCCTGTCGATGTTCGTGCTGCGCGCCAAGTGCAGGCTCGGCGACGCCAGCGCCGAATTCGCGATCCACGGCTTGTGCGGCCCGGTGGCACGCTCGTGGCTTGGCGACGGCGCGCCTTCGGCGCCATGGTCATGCGGGTCGACCGGTGCCGGCCAGGTCGTCCGCCTGCCGGACGTCGCCGATACACCGCGCTACCTACTGCTGCAACCTGCTGACGCACCGGCGCCTGCGCTGCCCGCGTTGCCTGCGCATGCGTGGGCAGCCCTTGAAGTCCTGAGCGGGGTGCCACGGGTGACCACCGCGACGGTCGAACAGTTCGTGCCGCAGATGGTCAACCTCGATCTGGTGGGCGGCGTGCACTTCCAGAAGGGCTGCTATCCGGGGCAGGAGATCGTGGCCCGCAGCCAGTATCGCGGCACGCTCAAGCGCCGCGCCCGGCTGTTCGCCAGTGACGCACCCCTGTGTCCCGGCCAGGAGATCTACCACGACGCCGATCCGCAGCAGCCCGCCGGCATGGTGGTGCTCGCAGCGCCACTGCAACCCGAACCCGGCGCGGTCCGCCATGTGGCTCTGGTGGAAGTGAAGCTGGCGGCACTGGAGGGCGGCCACTTCCATGCCGGGGCGATCGATGCGCCCGTGCTGCAGCCACTGGCCATGCCGTATGCGGTGCCCCTGGAACCGGCCTGAGCCAAGCGCTACAGATTGCGCACCATCTCCACGTGTGGGATGCCCGCCTCGTCGAACACGGGCCCTCGCGTGGTGAACCCGGCGAGCGAGTAGAACGGCGCGGCTGACAACTGCGCGTGCAACAGCGCCTCGCGATCGCCTCGGGCCCGGGCTGCGTTCATCAGCGCATCGAGTACCGCGCGGCCGATTCCGCTGCCCCGCATGCCTGGCAGCACGGCCATGCGACCGATCTTCGCCACGCCGGGCACGTGCTCGAGCAACCGGCCGGTGGCCAGCGCGCGGCCGAAGCGGTTGTAGGCCACCGCATGCAGGCACACGGCATCGGCTGCGTCCCACTCCATGTCGGCCGGGATCTTCTGCTCCTGAACGAACACGTGGGTGCGGATCGCGCTGGCTTCGCGCCCGAGCTCATCCCAGGGGCCGACACGCACATCGGTCATCGGCTTGCCGGTCTCGTGCGCGTGCAGCACGTCCCTCAGTTCCTGCGGTACCGGTCGAGAGGCGCTGCCCGATGGGTCGGCGAACACATAGACCAGCTCGCCGCCGACAAGCAGCTCGTTGCCGCGCCAGATCGCGCCATCGAAGACGATGGACGAGGTGCCGATCCGTGCCGTGCGGATCCCCACTTCCAGCAGATCGTCGTATCGGGCGGAGGCGTGGTATTCGAGCGCGGCCTTGCGCATGAACAGATCGCCATCGAGGTAGGCCATGGTTTCGGTATAGGGCAGGGCCATGGCCCGCCAATACCCGGCCACGGCCGTGTCGAAGTAGGTCAGGTAGTGGGCGTTGAACACCACGCGCTGCATGTCCACTTCGGCCCAGCGCACCCGCAGGCGCTCGGCGTGGCGGTAACTGGTTCGATCACTCATGCGGTCTCCTGCGGCGGGTCGGGCAAGTCCCAGGCCGTGCGCAGCGCCTGCGCGGCGGCGGCCTGCGCCAAGCCTGCTTCCTTGAGTACCCGACCCATCTTGATGAAGTCGTGGGTAAGCCCACGAAACAATTCGAGCGTAACCGCGACGCCGCTGGCGCGCAGCCGGTCTGCATAGGCCAGGCCCTCGTCGACCAACGGGTCGCACTCGGCCAGGATCACGCAAGCCGGCGCCACGCCGTCGACATCATCGGCCTCCAGGGGAGCAAAGCGCCAGTCGCGGCGATGACGGATGTCGATGTAGTGATCGAAAAACCACTGCACGTCGGCCGCCTCGAGCAGGAAGCCGTTGGCGAACAGGCGATGCGATGGCGTATCGGCATGCGCCGTCGTGCCGGGCGTGATCAGCAACTGCAGCGCCAGGGGCAGGCCGATGTCACGCGCATGCAGCGCGCAGGTGGCGGCCAGCGTGCCACCGGCCGAGTCGCCGCCTACGGCCAGGCGCCTTCCGTCCAGTCCCAGCGTGGCGCCCTGCGCGTGCAGCCAGCGCATCGCCGCCCAGCAGTCCTCCACAGCCGTCGGAAACCGATGCTCCGGGGCGAGCCTGTACTCCAGGGAGACCACCGCCGCACCGCTGCGGCGCGCGAGTTGCCGGCACAGGCTGTCGTGGGTTTCGACGCCGCCGATGACGAATCCGCCGCCGTGCAGGTACAGCAATACCGGCGCCATCGCTGCAGCAGTGGGTCGGTACAGCCGGGCGGCCAGCGGTGTGGCATCCGCAGCCGGAATGCGAATGTCGCGCACCTGCGGCAGCGCGGCGCGGGGTGGCTCCAGCACCTCCGCTGCTGCCAGGTAGGCCGCGCGAGCCTGCTCGGGCGATTGGGCATGGAACGGTGTGCGACGCGCTCGGTGGATGCGCTCGAGCAGACCTGCCATGGCGGGTGTGAGCAAGCGGGTTGTCACGGCGGTGATGGTTCCTGGAGTGGCGCGCAAGCATACTGTGCGGCTGCGCACGCTGTGGCCGCACCCGGCAACACACGCAGGCAGACCACCGCTCGAAGGCAAGGCGACGAACATGGCTCGCATCCTGTACCTGACCCAGATCGAGATCGACCACGGCGCCATCGGGTGCCTGGACACCGAGTGCGAGCGCGTGGGCATGCGCCGGCCGCTGGTGGTCACCGACCCCGGGGTGCGCGCCGCCGGCGTGCTCGATCGAGCCTTGGCTGCATTGGGCAGCCGCGAACATGCGGTCTTCGCCCAAACCCCCGGCAACCCAACTGAATCGGCCGTGCGAGCCGCTGTCGACGCCTATCGCGAGGGCGGCTGCGATGGATTGATCGCCGTCGGTGGGGGCTCCAGCATCGACCTGGCCAAAGGGGCGGCGATCCTGGCCACCCATGACGGGCCGCTGAAGCACTACGCCACCATCGAAGGCGGTAGCCCGCGCATCACCGAGGCGGCCTCGCCGGTGATCGCAGTGCCCACGACGGCTGGCACCGGCAGCGAGGTGGCCCGCGGCGCCATCCTGATCGTCGACGACGGACGCAAGCTGGGTTTTCACAGCTGGCACTTGATGCCCAAGGTGGCGATCCTCGATCCCGACCTGACCCTGGGGCTGCCGCCCGGGCTCACCGCTGCCACCGGCATGGATGCCATTGCGCACTGCATGGAGACCTTCATGTCCGCGGCGGTGAATCCGCCCGCCGATGGCATTGCGCTGGATGGGCTGGAGCGCGGTTGGGCGCACGTCGGGCGCGCCACCCGCAATGGCGCCGACCGCGAGGCGCGCTGGAACATGATGAGCGCCAGCATGCAAGGGGCGATGGCCTTCCAGAAAGGCCTGGGCTGCGTGCACTCGCTCAGCCACAGCCTGGGGGGCGTGAACCCGGCGCTGCATCATGGCACTCTCAATGCCATGTTCCTGCCGGCCGTGGTGCGGTTCAATGCCGCAGCCGAGTCGATGCAGCGCGAGCGCCGGTTGCAGCGCATGGCCCGTGCGATCGGGCTGGCGGGCTGCGACAGCTCAGGCACCGAGCTGGCCGAAGCGTTGCGCGACCTCAACGCGCGGTTGGGGCTGCCCTCTGGGCTGGCGGCGATGGGCGTCAGCCCTGACATGTTCGAGCGCGTGATCGACGGCGCCATGGCCGACCATTGCCACAAGACCAACCCCAGGCTCGCCACGCGCGAGGACTACCTGGCGATGCTGCACGCCAGCCTTTGATGAGTGCCTTTGGGCGCGGGGCACGCCGCTACACCGCTGGCCCGGCAGGATCGTCCCCGGAGAGCTTGAGCTGCACCGCCAGTCGGCTCTGGTACGCCTCGGCGACGAACGGATCGCTCACGCCGTAGACGCCATGGCCATCGCGGACCAACAGGTTCGCATCCAGCAAGGCGTTGGCCGCAGGCTGGACCTCGTCCAACGTCACCTTGCGACCGAGTTCGTTGCCGTACTCCTCCAATGTCGCTTCAGAGAACACGCGCCGCACGCCACTGCCCCCACCTCGCACGACCCTGCCGAAGACAGCCTGCGCCAATGGACTCAACTGGTCCAGGCGGGCGAGGTCCAGCGCCGCCGCCGACTGGCGTATGGCTTCGGTGATGGCGCGCAAGTCGGCGTCGGGGTCCTGGCCGCCCGGTACGCCTTGCAGCGCCAGCAGCGCCTTCATCAGCTCTTCGGGTCTGCGGCCCAGTCGCTGAAAACTCTCGAATGCGGCCTGCGGTGACGGCTCGCGGCTCCCCAGCGCGGACTCGGCCAGCAGCCACGTGACGAAGTCCTCGTCCAGCACCGGGAAGTCTTGCGAGAGCGCGCCGTTGAAAGCCTGGTTGCCCTTGATCGTCAGCTCGCGCACGCGGGCGCGGTGCGATCCCGTGCCGAGGAACAGGAAGTAGCCCGGCGGGTTCGGCCGGGTGTTGATCGCGTCGCGCGCCGCTTTGAGTGCCAGCAGCATGGCATTGCCATCTTCAGAACCCAGTGCATGCTGGACCTCGTCGACGATGACCACCACATCGGTGCCGCCCGCCTCGACCAACGCCGCGAACACGTCGGCCAACGTCACGCCATCGGGCCGGCCCACGTCGCTCACGCTGAACCCGAACTTGAAGCCTGCGGCGCCCAGGTCCAGGCCTTTCACGCGCTTGAGCAGCCCCAGTGCCCTGGAATCGGCGGACTGCAGTTCGGCCAGCTTCTTTCGAACTTCGGCGAGCAGCAGGTCAGTGGGTTTGGCATGCGTGTTCGACCAGAGGTCGACGTAGACGACGATGGCCCCCAGGTTCTCGAGCGCCGGGACGAGGTCACTGCGCAGGAAGGTGGTCTTGCCGATGCGACGCAGCCCACCCAGGAACAGGCCGGATCGAACACTGACTTGCAGCCCCTTCGGACGCAGCAGCTGTTCGGCCATGTCGAGGGCCAGCTTGGGGCGGTGGAATGTCATGTTCAGAACATTTTAGCCCATACGAATAATTAGTTTGAAAAAATAATTGAAGGCAAATTCCTGGCACCGCGGCAAGGCTCGGAGCGGCGCCTGCTGCCGCCGGGACATCAGCGCTCGGCTCGCGCACCTGCAGTCCGTCGGGCATCCACGCAGGCCGTCGCATCGGACGCGCGGACCGTGGAGGGGCTTGATATGGTGTGCTACATCAGCAACACACCGGATCAGCGACATGCAGACCTGGGACCACAAGCTGCCGATCTACCAGCAACTGGCCGACCATCTGGCGGCCCGCCTTCTGGACGGCGAACTGACCGAGGGCGAACCGATGCCGTCGGTGCGCAGTCTGGCCAGCCGGTACCTCATCAACCCGTTGACCGTCTCGCGCGCGATCCAGGCGCTCGGGGACGAGGGCTTGGTCGAAACCCGGCGGGGCCTGGGCATCTACATACGGCCGGGTGCCCGTGAGCGGCTGCGCAGTGCAGCCCGCGAGCGATTCCTGCGCGAAGAGTGGCCCGAACTGCGCAGCCGACTGCGTCGCCTGGGCATCGCTGCCGATCAACTCCAATGGGAGGAATGATGGAAACCTTGATCCAGGCAGGAGGCCTGACCCTGCGCTACGGTCGCAAGACGGCCCTCGACGACGTGTCGTTCAGCGTGCCCAAGGGCCGTGTGGTGGGCCTGCTGGGGCACAACGGGGCAGGCAAGACTTCGCTGATGAAGGCGCTGGTGGGGCTGCTGCCCTGTACCGGCAATCTCACCGTGCTGGGCCTGGCGCCGATGGCCGACCGGGTGCGCCTGCTCGAGCAGCTGAGCTACATACCCGATGTCGCCATCCTGCCACGCTGGGCGCGGGTGGAGCAACTCATCACGCTGATGTCTGGGTTGCACCCGCGCTTCTCGGCCGAGCGCGCGCGCGCCCTGCTCAAGCGGACGAGCGTGAAGCCGTCGGACAAGGTCAAGACGCTGTCCAAGGGCATGGTGGCCCAGGTGCACTTGGCGCTGATGGCCGCGGTCGATGCCCGGCTGATGATCCTCGA
>JAKLLB010000055.1 GCA_023150345.1 Aquabacterium sp. | reverse complement strand
CGTTCTACTTACAGGAGCGTGCCGATGGCCGCCAGCAAGTCAGAAGTCGTCAGTGTTCGCGTTGAACCGCACATCAAGGTCGCCATGCAGGCGGCTGCAGAGCGGGAGATGCGAAGCCTGGCCAACATGTTCGAGGTCATGGTCGTCGCCTATTGCCGGGAGCGGGGATACCCGTTGCCTGGTGTTCCTGAGGACGCGTTGCCCAACTTGAAAGCTCGAAAGACCAGTTCGTGACGTCCACCCAAGAGGCAGCGCTCCAGGCGCTCGGTTTCCGATTCGGCATCAACGGCCCGCACGCTGCGCGGACGATGATGCTGGACGAGCTGCGCCTGCTGCTGGGCCACACCGAACCCCAGGCCAGCCGCGCCGACTACGCGACAGCCATCGTGGACGAGAACGTCCTCGGCAAGCCGACCCGCAAGGCCAGGGAGCTGACGCTGCGGTACCTGAGCGCGCTCTACAGCCTGGATACGGCCAACCCCATCTTCCGGGCGCTCCGCCGTCTCTGGCCGCTGAGCGAAGCCGCCCAGCCCATGCTGGCCCTGGCTGCGGCCTTGGCGCGCGACCCGCTGCTGCGCGCCACGCAGGACTTCATCCTCGGCCAGCCCATCGGCGCTCCAGTGTCTCGCGAATCGGTCGAGCGATTCCTGGCACAGGCCTACCCGGACCGATTCAGCCCCACGTCGCTCAAGTCCTTTGCCCAGAACGTCGCGGGCACCTGGACGGTCGCTGGTCTGCTCTCTGGCCACCGCAACAAGACTCGCTCGCAGCCGCTGGCGCACCCTGAATCCGTGACCCTGCTGCTCTTCCTGGGGTATCTCGGGGGACGGACCGGACAGCGTCTCTTTTCATCGGAATGGACAAATCTGCTGGGTGGCTCACCTGATGAGCTAGAGGCACTTGCAAACTCCGCTTCGCACCGGGGCCTTCTCGTGTTCATGAATGCGGGCGGCGTCAAAGAGGTTCGCTTCCCTGGGTATCTCTCGCCCGAGGAAGAGCGCATTCGTCAGGAGGTCTCACATGTCGTCTAGGGTCACCAAGCTGGCTGCTGCCTATCGGCAGCACCTGTCGGTGCCATGGCAGGCCGGGCTTGCCGCTATCCAGCGGGTCATCTTTGCGGTGTACGACAAGGCAGACGAGCTTCGTCTGCGCGCCAACGTCGGTGAGTTCGAGCTCGCCACCCAGCAGGCCGGCAAGCAGTGGCTGCTGTTGGACGTGACCAATGCCTTCCCCCTGTGGATGGCAGCCCAGGAGTACCGCGACGCCTACTTCGAGTCACCCGAAGACCTGGCCGGCTACCAGACCGGAGAACTCACGGAGTTCGTCGCAGACCTGACCGCGAAGCTGAAGGCCAGGATTGCCGCAGAGGCCGGGCCTGACACGGTCGTCGCCCTGCTGGGGGTTGGCGCGCTGTTCGGCCTCGCTCGAGTGTCCTCAGTTGTCGAGGGCATCAAGGAGAGCGTCCAGGGCCGGCTACTCGTCTTCTTCCCGGGCGAGCACCACCCGGAGAACCACACCTACCGCCTGCTGGATGCGCGCGACGGCTGGAACTACCTGGCCGTGCCCTTGATGGCCAAGGACGTCGCCCAGGAATGACGCAACGCACCACCTGAAGAACCAAAGCAAGGACCACCATGCTGAACAGGGATATCTACAACAAAGCCCCGAAGGAAAACCGCCTCGTCAACAACGGCGTGGCCGAGGTCTCCGAAGACCACTCCGAGGCCGCGCAGGCCATCTTGCGCTACGAGCTCGAGACCTTTGTCTGCGACGGCCAGTACGAGAAGGGTCTGGAGACCATGCTCGACAAGTTCCTGCTGAACTTGGACTCCAAGTCCGAGCAGCCAGGGGTGTGGATTTCCGGCTTCTACGGCAGCGGTAAGTCGCACCTGGCCAAGATGCTGCGCACGCTGTGGACGGACTACCAGTTCGCCGACGGTGCCACCGCCCGCAGCATCGCCAAGCTGCCCACGGGCGTGTTCGAGCATCTGAAGGAGCTCTCCACCCAGGGCAAGCGCCACGGTGGCCTGCACGCCGCAGCCGGCAAGCTGGGCGCCGGTGCCGGTGACAAGGTGCGGCTCGCGCTGCTGGGCATCGTGTTCAAGTCCAAGGGGCTGCCCGAGCAGTACAACCAGGCGCAACTCGTCCTGTGGATGAAGCGCGAGGGCATCCTGGACGCCGTCGAGGCGGAGCTGAAGGCCGCTGGCCGTTCGCTGGCCCAAGAGCTGCCCCACATGTACGTCTCGGGCCACTTGGCCAAGGCGCTGCTGAAGGCTCGTCCCGACCTCGCGCATACCGAAGCAGACGCTCGCAAGCTGCTCAAGGAGCAGTTCCCACAGGTGACCGACGTTACCAGCGAGCAGATGACCACGGCCATCGAAGCTGCCCTGGCGCAGGACGGCAAGTTCCCACTGACCCTGGTCGTGCTGGACGAGGTGCAGCAATACATCGGCGCCGACGCCGAGAAGGCGTTCCAGGTTCAAGAAGTCACCGAGACGCTGAGCAAGCACTTCAATGGCAAGCTGCTCTTCGTGGGTACGGGCCAGTCGGCACTCTCGGGCATGCCCAACCTTCAGCGACTGATGGGCCGGTTCCCGGTGCAAGTGATGCTGGGTGACTGGGACGTCGAGAACGTCACCCGCCAAATCATCCTGGCCAAGAAGCCCTCGGTCCAGCCCGAGGTCGAGAAGGTCTGGCGCAACAACCTGGGTGAAATCTCCCGCCACCTGCGCGGCACCAAGCTCGAGCACGTCACCGACGACGAGAGCGTCATGACGTCCGACTACCCACTGCTGCCGGTCCGTCGCCGTTTCTGGGAGCGCGTTCTCCGCACCATCGACACCACCGGCACCGTCTCGCAGCTGCGCAGCCAATTGCGCGTCGTGCACGAAGCCGTGCTGGCCACTGCCGATGCGCCGCTGGGTCACGTGGTCTCGGGTGACTTCCTGTACGACCAGATTGCCGCCAACCTCGTCTGCACGGCCCAGCTGCCGAAGGAGGTGTTCGAGAACGTCCAGCGCTTCGCTGCTGGGGACGCGAATGCCCAGCTCAAAGCCAAGCTGCTCAAGCTCATCTACCTCATCAACAAGCTGCCCGCCGATGCAGCGATGGACCTGGGCCTGAAGGCCACCGAGGAGGCCCTGGCTGACCTGCTGGTCACCGACCTGTCTGCCGGCTCGTCCGAGCTGCGCAAGTCGCTGCCGGCCCTGTTGGAAGAGCTGCAGAACAAGGACCGTTTGGTCATGGCCCTGGCCGGCGGCAATGGGACCGAGTACCGGCTGCAGACCCGTGAGTCCAGCGCCTGGTACGACGAGTTCCGTGCCCAGGAGGCCGAGCTCAAGGCCGCGCCGCAGCGCGTGGAACAGAAGCGTGCCGACCTGCTCAAGACCCGCTTTGCCGAGGTGCTGAAGAAGGTGCGCGTCACACAGGGCAAGGGCAACGAGGTGCGCACGCTCAGCCCGACCTACGACGACGCCCTGCCCAAGGACAACGACAAGAGCCTGTACCTGTGGATTCAGGACGGCTGGCAGACCGAGGAAAAGTCGGTCATCGCCGAGTCCAAGGCCAAGAGCTCCGACAACCCCACGCTCTTCGCCTTCCTGCCCGCCCAGCACAAGACCGAGCTGACGAACGCCATCGTGGCGCTGGAAGCAGCACGCACCACGCTGCAGAAGAAGGGCAACCCCTCCACCGAAGAGGGCCGCGACGCGCAGCGCTCGATGGAGAGCCGCCAGCGCAACGCCGAGAAGGAGCTGGCCGAGCTGGTGGACAAGCTGATGGCCGGCGTGCGCGTGTTCCAGGCCGGCGGGCAAGAAGCCACCGACGGCAATGACCTGGCCGACCGCATCAACCGCGCGGCCAAGTCTTCGGCCATCCGCCTCTACAGCCAGTTCGATGCGGCCGACCACGAGCAGTGGGGCAAGGTGTTGGACGAAGCCCGCAAGGGTAACCTGGAGGCCCTGAAGGCCGTCGGCCACACGCAGGAGGCCGACAAGCACCCGGTCTGCCAGAAGCTGCTGGGCTTCATCGGCCCCGGCAAAAAGGGCTCGGAGATTCGGGAGAACTTCGAGGCGCCGCCTTATGGCTGGCCGCGTGACGCCATCGACGGCGCGCTCTACGCACTACTGGCGTCCGGTCATGTCAACGCCACCGACGCGGCCTCCAAGCCCGTCGATGCCAAGAGCTTGGACCGCGCCAAGCTCACGCAAACGAGCTTCCGGCGCGAGAGCATCAACATCACGCCGATTCAGCTTATCAAGATTCGCAAGCTGTTCGACGCCGTGGGCGTGCCTTGCCAGCCCAAGGAAGAGCTGAACCGGATGCCTGCCGTGCTGGCCAAGTTGCGCGAGCAAGCCTCCAAGGCGGGCGGCCCGACACCGGCCCCCGAGCCCCCAAAGCTCACCGTCATCGAAGCCATCGAGGCGCAGAGCGGCAACGCACAGCTGCTGGAACTGTTCAACCGGCACGACGAAGTGCTGACCCTCTCGCAAGGCTGGACGAAGACCGCGGCCGAGATTGCGAAGCGCATGCCTGCGTGGCACAAGATGGGCGACCTGCTTCGCCATGCAAAAGCCCTCGGCCCCTACGCCAAGCTGAAGGCCGAGGCCGATGCCATCGAAGCCCAGCGAAGCTTGCTTGCGGACCCGGACCCTGTTCGCCCTCTGTTGGACGAGACGGTCGACCTGCTGCGCCAGGCCCTGAAGGCCAAGCTTGACGCCTTCCAACAAGGCTTCGCCCAGCAGCAGGCCCTGCTGCAGCAGGACGCCGACTGGAACAAGCTTGGCAACACCCAGCGCGATGAACTGACGGCCAAGCACCACCTCACGCCGCCGCCGGCCGTGGCCACCGGCACGCCCGAGCAGCTGCAGGACGCCCTGGACGACTGCGACCTGGACCACTGGGTGTCCAAGACCCAGGCCTTGCCCAGCCGGTTCGAAGCGGCGCGGCATGCCGCGGTGCAGCTGCTCAAGCCCAACGTGGTCCACGTGGCCATCCCCAAGCGAACCTTGAACGACGAGGCAGAGCTTCAGTCGTGGTTGTCGGAGGTTGAAGCGCTGATTCGCACCAAGCTGAAGTCGGGCCCAGTCAGCCTCTGAGAGGCCCCATCGCACCAGGCACCGTTTTCCAAGGGAGAAGCAAGTACATGAAGTCCCCACGCCAGGTCCGCAGCGACATTCGCACGCTGGCCCATCACATCGACCACGTCCGCGAGGCGCTGCTGCGCCGCGCCGACGTCGAGATTGCCCAGGTGGGCAAGGAGTGCAAGCGCACCTCCGATGCGCTGGCCAAGCTGCTGGACGAACAGAAGCTTCCAGAGAACTACAAAGTGGCCGTCGTGGGCCGCTTCAAAGCGGGCAAGTCCTCCTTCGTCAACGAACTGCTCGACGCCCGGCTGGCCAGCGAAGACACCAACCCGGAGACGGCGGCCGTCACCACCTTCCGCCATGGAGACGAAGTCAAGGCCACCATCCGCTTTCTGGCGCGCGACGAGTGGACCAAGATTCAGAGCCTCTACCAGCAAGACCCTCGCCACATCGACGCTCACCGGGTGCTCAAGTGGCACGAGCTCGGCAAGCCGCGCAAGAACAAAGACGGCGAGATGGAGGAGGGCTACGACCTCCAAGCGCTGGAGAACGAGTACATCCGTGACGGCGGGTTCAGCATCGAGATTCGCCTGGCCAACGACGGCACCAAGAAGGCCGAAGCCGAGTTTCGGCGGCGCCTGAAGGAGTTCACCACCGGCACCAAACCGCACCACTGCATGGTGCTTGGCATCGAAATCGAGTCGCCCGCGCCCATCCTGGATGGCGGTGTGTTGCTCATCGACACCCCTGGTCTGGGCGACACCGAGCGATATCGTGTCGAGCTCACCGAGAAGGTGGTCGACGATGTGGATGCCGTGCTCTTCCTCACTCGCTCGGGCGCTTCCTACGACCAGGCGGAGAAGGACTTCCTGCTCTCCTTGCTCCGCAAGGGCACGGTCAAGCAGCTCATCGTCGTGGTGACACAGGTCGACGTGACCTACCAGCAGCACCTGGACAACGCCGAGGCCAACGACGACGACCCCGACCCGGTCGCGCGCCGCATCGACCTCGAGCGCCAGCGGCTAACGAAGGAGCTGGCCGACACCCTGGCGGAGCTGAGCCAAGACGACTCCCCGGCCATGCGGCGCTACCGTGAGCAGCTGGGCGACGTGCAGATTGCCTTCACGTCCGCCAAGCTCCACCGCGACTGGAAAGCCGGAAAGCCCACCCTCTGCGCCATTCAATCCGACGACCCGGGCGGGGTTGAGCAGCTCAAGAGCCAGCTGCTCTACATGCTGTCGACCGAGTCGCGGCTTGCGATGGTCGCGCAGGGCATCGCCGCTGGCGCTCGTTCCGCGCTCCTCGAGCTGCAGTCGGTGCTCGACGCCAAGCTTCTCGCCATCCGTGACGTCAAAGACAGGGAGGTGGCGGAGCAGAAGCTCCGCAGCTTTCGTGGCGAGTTTGGGCAGGCTAGCCAGCGGTTTGAGGGCGCCCTTACGGAGCAGGTGACGCTGCTCGGCCAGCGTCTGGAAGAGCGCGCCCGGCAGCACCGGTCATCGCTCGAGACGATTGCTCTGCTGGCTGAGCGCGAACTCATGGCCTTCGAGCTCAACGACGTGGCGCGCCACTGGCGCACCCGTCGGTCGGGCTACTGGGGCCACATGGCCGACTTCCAGACCCGGGTGGCCAACCGCATCTTCCCCAAGGTGCAGGAGATGCTCAGCGAATACACCGACACCTTCGCCGAGTTCGCGCGTGGCTTTGAGACCCACCTCGTCCGGTTGTCGGCCGAGGGCACGCGCATCGCCCAGTCGCTTGAGCTGGGCACTTCGTTGCCGTTCGACGTCACCAGCAAGCTCAAGGACTCGCTGGAGAAGAGCCTGGCCAGGGCTCAGGAGCTCATCGTTGCCAAGGAGCTCGAGGTCAACAAACTCCTGTCGGACTTCGTCGATGACGAGGTCTCCGACCGCATCGACCAGGCGCGCGAGAAGGTCAGCGATATCTGGGGTGCGGGGACGACGGTCAAGCAGTCGAGCGAAGTCCAGGCCTTCTACCGCGAGGTGAAGGCACTGCTGGCCGAGGCGCTGCAGACCTACTTGAAGGACAGCATCCAGGCCTTTGGCGCTTTCCTGGTCACAGAGGCTCAGGCAGCGCCGCGCGATGCGCTGGCAGAGGTGAACATCCTGCTGGAGCAGGCCGACGACAACATCCGCGCGGCTGCCACGGCCCTGGTGGCCGGGCAGAAGCAGGCGACCGAAGACCTGGTGGTCACCATCAAGGGCGAGCACGATGAGGTGCTCACGCGTGCTTCCAGCCTCCTTGCAGTCGGTGATGCGTCGCCCGCCCAGCAGGGCTCGCGCGCGTCGTCGAGCGACGCCGCCGCACCAGCCGCACCAACCGCACCAGTCAGCGCGAAGCCGGAACAGGACGCTCCGGCCCGGGCAGTCGAAGCTCCCCCACCCCCCAGCGCTGCACCTGAACCTCAGCAGCCGGCACCCGCCCCGGCCGCTGACCCGCATCCAGAACGTGCGTTCGAGCTGTCGAGCGAAGGCGATTGGGCCGAGCAGGTGCAAACCGCTGCGCAGGTCACCTTGGAGCGCATTCGGCTGAACAACGGCGAGAAGTCGTGGCCCTACGACCGGGTCTTCCCGGCCTGCTACCTCAAGGGCGCGGTGCGTATTCGTCTCATCGACGGCTACCTGGCCGACCCGCACCAACTCCGCAACCTCGGCGAGTTCCTCCTGCACTTGGCCGAGTCCGCCCGGCCCAAGGAGGTGGAGGTCCTCACCAAGTTCGCAGACGTGCACGCCACGGCAAGGCAAGACCGCGTGGTCGACAACCTGGCCAAAGAGCTGTTCCGCGACTACGGGGTGACGTTCGGTCTACGGCGCGACGCAGATATTCATGACCGTTTCCTGGTCATGGACCATGGCGTGCTTTTCAAGCTCGGCCGCGGGCTGGACTTCTACAAGCCTGCCACCGGACTGGCGCGGCACCGCCCCGACCTGCGTGAAGTGCGCAAGAGCGAGGTGGATGTGTTCTGCGTCGAGGGCCATGCGCTGCTGAAGGCCAACACCGCATGACAGCCAGGGCGCTATCGCACACCGGGTGACGTGACCCGCGTTACCTCGTTACCTCTCAGGGAAGACAAAGAACACCATGCCGACCGCAAGCATCAGCAACCAGCCCCTGGCCAAGCCCCTGCGCAGCCAGCTCGAGAACACCGTCAAGTCCGCCCGCGACGTGGCCGAGAAGGCCGCGCTGGCAGCGCTGCGGCAGCTGGCCGTCAGCGAGGCGAAGGCACCGGACTACCTGAGCGACGAACTCAAGGCCCTGCGCCGCCGCCTGCGCGCCCACGGCCGTGCGCTGGGCGATGTGAAGGCCAAGGACGACACCCAGGGCCTACAGCACCTGGTGTGGGAGGTGGCCTACGAGCACTGGCACCGCATGTTGTTCGCCCACTTCCTGGCCGAGAACGGGCTGCTGATGTGGGAGCTGGGCGCCCCGGTTTCATTGGAGGACTGCCAGAACCTGGTCGACCACGAACAGGCGATGTTGGAGGGAGAGAAGCTCGGCTCAAAGACCCAGTGGGAGCTGGCCGGCAAGCTGGCTGCGCGGATGCTGCCCCAGGTTTTCAAGCCGCAGAGCGCGGTGTTCGAGCTGGCCTTCGCGCCCGAGCACCAGCGTGAGCTGGAGCGCCTGCTGGCCGGGCTGCCGACCGAGGTGTTCAAAGCCAGCGACAGCCTGGGTTGGGTCTACCAGTTCTGGCAGGCCAAACGTAAGGACGAGGTAAACGCCTCCGAGGTGAAGATTGGCGAGGACGAACTGCCCGCCGTCACCCAGCTCTTCACTGAGCCCTACATGGTGGACTTCCTGCTCCACAACTCGCTGGGCGCGTGGTGGGTGACACGCCACCCGGGCAAGACCTGCCCCGTGCCACTGACGTACCTGCGCACGCTGGAGGACGGCACGCCAGCGGCCGGCAAGTTCGAAGGCTGGCCCAACCGGCTCGGCGAGTTCAAGCTGCTGGACCCCTGCTGCGGTTCTGGCCACTTCTTGGTGGCGGCCTTCCTGCTGCTGGTGCCCATGCGCATGGCGGCCGAAGGCTTGAGCGCCATGGATGCGGTGGATGCCGTGCTGGCCGACAACCTGCACGGCCTGGAGCTGGACGCCCGCTGCGTGGAAATCGCCGTCTTCGCGCTGGCCCTGGCGGCCTGGCGCTTCCCGGACGAGAACGGGCACCCGCTGGGTGTGCGCGCTGACATGTCTGCCCCGCAGGTGGCCTGCTGCGGCTTGAAGGTGGCGGCCAAGCCTGACGATTGGATGGCGCTGGTGCCGGACCACGTGGAGAACGCCGCGCATCTGCGTGAAGGTCTTCGTCGTTTGCACGCAGACTTTGCCCAGGCACCACTGCTGGGAAGCCTGCTAGACCCAAGCAAGGCAAGTGGCGACCTGTTTGCGGCTGACTTCTCATTGCTTCAGGGCTTGTTGCAGCAAGCACTGGCTGCAGAACATCAGCCTGACTTGTGGGATGAGGTTGATGCCACTTGGGACAACGCGCTGACTGCGCTGGGCCTTATGGATGCCGCCCGGCTGCTGGATGGGCGTTACCACCTGGTGGTGACCAACGTGCCATACAGGAAGCGAGCTGACCACTGTGAAGAGTTGCGAGAGTTCATTGATGCCCACTACGTGGATGCTCGCGCCGACCTCGCTAATGTCTTGTTGGCACGGTGCATCGAGCTCACTCAAGCAGGTGGCGCGTGCTTCGCTGTCACGCCGCAGAACTGGCTCTTCCTGACTAGCTATCGAAGTCAGCGAAAGGAGCTGCTACAGCAGCTCCGTTGGTCAATCGTGTCAAAGCTCGGGCCCGGCGCGTTTGAGGAGATTGGAGGCCACGTCGTCAAGGCAGCACTCGTGGGACTCGAAGTGATTTCGCCGAGTGACGAGAGCACCATTGCATACCTCGATGTGTCCGGTGAGAAGCGCCCTGACCAGAAGGCAAAGCAACTCCAAGCGGCTAGCTTGGTATCGATTGCTCAGCGTTCACTGACGGCTTCGGCAGACCAACGAGTCCAAGCCTCTCCGAACGAGTCAACCTCGCAGCTGAACCAGTATGCGACGCCAGTCCAAGGCCTCACCTCAGGCGACAACCATCGATTCATCCAGTACTTCTTCGAGCGAGGTGCGCTGGGTAACGACTGGTCTCTCCTTCAGAGCGCGAGCATGTGCGGCGCATTCGACAGCGGGCGCGAGACCGCCTTGTATTGGCAATCAGGCAAAGGCGCTCTAGTGGAAGTTTTAGGTCAAGGCGTAAAGGGTAGGCCTTACTGGGACAGGAGAGGCATCACCTTGAGCCAAATGGCCCCCGTTCGAGCGTCCCTCTACTACGGGGGACCGTTCGACATGAGTTGTGCCCTGCTGGTTCCCAAGGACGAGACTTTGTTGCCGGCTCTATGGGCGTACTGCACGTCTAGGGATTTCACGGCAGACCTTTGGGAAATTGACCAGAAGATGAACGTCACTACGGCGACCGTCGGACTGGTTCCGTTTGATGTCGATGAGTGGTCTACGTACGCAAGTCGGGCACAGTCAGCCGAGCTTCCAAAGCCTTACACGAATGAGCCATCCCAATGGCTGTTCCACGGCCACCCGCAGCCAGCCAGCGACCCGCTTCAGGTAGCAGTCGCCCGCCTGCTTGGCTTCCGATGGCCAGCCGAGACCGACTCGTCGATGGAGCTCGCTGAAGAGGCGCGAACTTGGATTGCCCGCTGCGCTCAGCTGGCCGAGCACACTGACGATGACGGCATCGTCTGCCTGCCTTCGGTGCGTGGTGAGGCACCCGCGCACGACAGACTGCTAAAGCTGCTGATTGCTGCCTGGGAGAACGTCCAGCCTGGAAGCTGGAAGCCCGCCGTGCTCGACAAGCTGCTAGCCGATGCCGAATGTGCCGGCAAGGGCCTGGACGTCTGGCTGCGCGAGAAGTTCTTTGAGCAGCACGCCAAGCGCTTCCACCACCGCCCCTTCATCTGGCACGTGTGGGACGGCCAGAAGGACGGCTTCGCCGCACTGGTGAACTACCACCAGCTCGACCACAAGAAGCTGGAGCGCCTTATCCACACCTACCTGGGCGATTGGATTCGCCAACAAGAGGCCGGCGTGCGCTCGGGCGTCGACGGAGCCCCTGCCCGCCTGGCCGCGGCGCAGGACCTGAAGCGCCGGCTGGAACTCATCCTGGAAGGCGAGCCGCCCTACGACATTTTTGTCCGCTGGAAGAAGCTGTCCGAACAGCCCATCGGCTGGAACCCTGACCTCAACGACGGCGTGCGGCTCAACATCCGACCTTTCCTGAGCGCCGAGGTCCTGCGCCACAACAGGAAGCCGAGACTGAATATTGATTTCTGGGGCGACAGCAAGAAGCCGGGCAAGGATGCAAAGGACAGGGGCAAGGACGTCGAGAGCGCACCTTGGTTCAAGGTCTTCAAGGGCGAACGCATCAACGACCACCATCTGACTCGTGCGGACAAGGAAGCCGCTCGGGCAAAGGCTGGCGGGAGCTGAGCATGGGCTTCTGGCACACCGGCTACGCCGAGTTCCACGAGCCGACGGGCCTGGGGGAGTACGTTTACACCCCGCCCCCGCCGGTTCGTTACGCCTGCGAGCATTGCTCCCAGTCGTTCTCGGACCTGGAGGCGCTTCGCAAGCACCGCTTTGAACAGCATCCGGTGCGGCAGCCCGCCTTGCTGCTGCGGGGCAAGCCCGTGGGCGCCTTGCCGCAGGTGCTGATGACACCGCTGGGCCCCTCCGACGTGCTGGTGGAAGACGCGACCAGCTGCCTGCTCAATGGGCAGCCGCTCCCGCCGGCGCGCCTGGGCCAGCAGCTCGCCGTCATGCGTCGTGAGTACGCCCAGGTCGAGCTGAGCAACCAAGGGGCGACCACGCGCTGTCAATTGGACTTCCGGGTTGCCGATGAAGCCCATCTTGCTGGTGTCGAGGCGGCATTCCTTCGATTGGCGAGGGACCGAGTGCTCAACATCGAGGCTGTCTCGCGATTCAACGAGGACTGCCGCGCCTTCGCCAGCGCCATGCCGTACTGCAACGGCATCTCGCTCTACCTGTACGGGGTGATGGCCAAGGAGCGCTCTCCGGACAGTGGTCTGAGGCACGAGGAGTACATCCAGCGGTTCCTGCGCTCATCGGAAGAACTCTCGGGCTTCGACCGGCCCTTGGCGCGCAGCGTGCGCTCCCTGGTGGCCTTCCACTTCAACCAGTTCGACGATGCCGAGTACCTGGCGCCCGAAGGTGCGCTGCGCCACGCGGCAGGTGCGTTCGCCGGTTTGCTTCAAGGTCTGCCCTGGCACTTCGACGAGGCGTTCTCCCCCGCGCCTGGCAGTGCGGTTGAAGACCTGCTGACCGACCAAGACACGCTGCAAATCCTGGCCGACGCCAGCCATGGCCTTGTGGGTCTGAAGGCGCGCGCTGATGAGCTGCTGGCGCATCTCCGCCGCGCGCCAGCCGGTGGCTACGACCACATGAAGCGCATGTTGCTGGCCTGCGAAGCGCTGGCGGCGCGAGATGAACCGGCTTCGCATGCAGAAGCCCGCAAGCTGGCGCGGACGCTGGCCGGCAAGCCGGACACCAGCGCCTGGGCGAACGCGATGCTGGAGCGACTTTCAACACCATGAAAGAGCAAAAGCGCAAGAAGCCGAAGCGCTACGACTACCGAGCAAGAGTTCTGGCGGTCAAGAGTGAGCAGCGGCTACGACAAGAAGGAAACAAAGCGATGGCGACCTCCGCAACGCCCCCCGTCACGGCATCGGGCGCGACTGCACCAGTGACGCCGGCTCCCGTGCCGACGGAAGTCTTGAAACCTGAAGCCCAAGGGCCGCTGTCTGCTGCCGAGCCACCTGTGGCCGCTGCGGCACCTGCCGTTGTGACGCCACCTGAAGCGCCGTTGGCCTCTCCGCCCGCAGCAGCCGCGGCGCTCACGTCCCCAGCCGAGGCGCCTTCGGCCGACATGAAGGCCGCCGAGCCGTCCAGCCCAGCATCGACGAGTGAAGGAACATCAGAGGCGACCAACAGCAAGCCCGCCGGGAAGAAGCCCAAAGCAGAGCCGGAGACGCTGGAGCAGTTCGTCGAGTACGCCTATGGACGCAAAGGGCAACCGCTGACGCTGAAGTCCAAGGTCGAGAAGCAAATCGCGCAGAACGCTCGGCTCGACGATGCCGCACTCAGCCGCCTGCTGCAGCTGACTAAGGGGGACACGCTGCTGGCGGTGCCGCGACAGATTCTGCTGCTGAGCCAAGAGGTCACGGGCCTTCCGAGTTTGAAGGCTGCGCTGACGTCGTTCGTGGCGAACGTCATGCTGCGCCACCCGGTGTTCAGCGATGCCGGGGTGCAGGGGGCACTGCGCAACCTGCCTGAGGGTTTGCCGCCTGCTGAGGCACTGACCAGGGTGGCCGCGTTCGAGCCGCCTCCGAGTGCAGAGGCGGAGCCCCTCAAGGGCGGCGACCTGCGGGACCTGCGGCACAACGCAGTTCGCCTGTTCGTCACCTGGCTGGCCGTGAACAGGAGTCTCAACTCGGAGGAGTTGTCTTCGCTGCTTTTCCAGGTGGTCTGGCAGCCAGCGGCCAAAGACCTGGCCGATGACAACGCACGCCTGCGGGCCCTGACGGACATTGGGCAGGCGGCCGGGGTGGGCTTGGCATGCCAGCGATTCCGTCAGCAAGCTATCGAGGCACGGGCACAGCAGGACCTCGCGCAGCGAGAGGCGACAAGCCTGCGCGACCGTTTGTCTGCCGCCGAGACCCAGCTCTCCGGCACCGCAGAGCAGCTCGAAGCCGTTCGGGCGGAGCTGCAGGCGCTGCGGGAAAGCTCTTCTGCCGAGATGGGCGCTTTGCGCCGCCAGCACGCTGACGAAAGAACCCATCTGCAGCACGAGCTGGAGCAGCTTCGCGGTCGCCTGGTGAAGCGCTTGACAGACAGCGTCGACATGCTTGAGGTCGGTTTGTCCGCGCTGCGCAAGGACACGCCCCGCGTCCCGGTCATGGTGGAGCGGGCCGAGCATGTGGTCGATGCACTGAGAGCCGAAGTTCAAGAGTTGAGGGAGGAGTGACGCATGACGGTGGTTGGATTCGACTTTGGAACGACGAACAGCCTGGCCTCGGTCGTCATTGGCAATGAGGTCATCACCTTCCTGGAGAACGAGCAGCCGATTCCTTCGGTCGTCAGCTTCGAAGGTGGGAAGGTGGAGGTGGGCCGCAAGGCCCACGACAAGCTCACCAGCGCGGGCCTCGGGGTGCAAGGCAGCACTGTGCGCTCGCCCAAGACACTCCTCGGGCGTGAGGAGCAGCTCATCGACGGGGTTCGCCGTGACCCGGTGAAGATGGTCGAGCACGTGCTGGACCACGTGCGGCGCTTCGTGCTGCAGACCAAGGCAGGTCGCGACCTGCCGATGGACCGCGTCGTGGCCACGATTCCGGTGAACATGGAGGGCCATCGCCGCGCGCTGCTGCGCCAGGCCTTTCGCCAGGCCGGCATGAGCGTGGTGCAGTTCGTTCATGAGCCGCTTGCGGCCCTGTATGGCTACCTGCGCATGTCCGAGGGGACCTCGGACCTCATTCGCCGCTACGACGGCAAGCTGCTGCTGGTGTTCGACTGGGGAGGCGGCACGCTGGACCTGACGCTCTGCCGGGTTCTGAACGGACTGTTGGTGCAGGTTGCCAACGACGGGACGGAGGAGGTTGGCGGTGACGTCTTCGACGAAGAACTGCGCAACGAGGTGGAGATGCGCTCGCGGGCCGAGCAGGGGCTCGGCGATGACGTCGAGGTCTTGCCGGAGGCCCGCAAGCGGCTGCTGCACGAGTGCGAGAAGGCCAAGATTCGCCTGAGCGACCGCAGCACCTGGAACGTCTACGTCGACCCGTACTACCAGGACGACAAGCAGTCCGACCTGCAGGTGAACCTCTCCAGGGATGACCTGCAAGATATCGTGGGTCACCTGGTCAAGAAGGGTGTCGCCCGAATCGAGCGGCTGCTGGAGCGAGAGGGCTTCTCCACGGCTTCCGTGGAGCTCTGCTTGGCCACGGGTGGCATGGTGAACATGCCCATGGTGAAGAACCGTCTGGACGAGCTGTTCGGTCCCGGACGGGTTCACGTCTCCAAGCGCAGTGCCTCCGCCATCGCTGAGGGGGCGGCCTGGGTGGCGCACGACCAGGCGCGGCTGCACCTGGCCAAGAACGTCGAGCTGGCCTTGGCGCGCAACTCCTACATGCCGCTGCTGCAGGCAGGGGTGGAGATGCCCATCGAGCGGGAGAACCGACGCGAGCGCTTCGACCTCTACTGCGTAGACCCGAGCGATGGGCACGGCAAGTTCAGCCTGGTCAGCCCGCACCGGCCTGGGCCACGGGTGCTGGCCAACGACAAGCGCAGGCCCTTGTGCAACATGCTGCTGAAGGTCGATGGCAAGGCGCAACCGTTCCGAGAGCGCCTGGGTCTGGAGGTCAACATCGATGAGAACCTCGTGTTGACCGCGACCGCCTGGTCGCTCAATCAGAAGGGAAAGGCGGTGGCGGAGGTGCACGACCTCGAGTTCGCCTTGGCGACCCCGGGAGCGCGCAACAGTTGGCTCAACGCCAGCCTGCTGGGCTCCGACGGTGAAGTCAGCCCGAATGAGCCCGGTGACCTGTCGATGCGCTCCAACATCGCGGCGCGAGAGGACGTCAGCTTGGTCCCCGGGGAGGTGCTGTACCGCCACAACCCGTACTACTTCCGCGTCGAGCAGAACCCGCCGCAGGTTCAGGTCGAAGAGCGCCTGTACTACGCGCCCTGCGCGATGTGCGGGCGCGCGTCGAACGACCCGCTATGCCGATGCGCGTCTCTGCTGGCGCCGCGCCAGCAGCCCAGCGGGAGGTTGAACGCATGACCAAGAAAATCAGCGGGGCAGAGTTCCCGCTCGCCAAAATCTTTAGCTCGGATTTCGACTACGTCATTCCAAGCTACCAGCGCCCCTACGCGTGGACACCCGTTCAAGCGGGTGAGTTGCTCTCCGACCTGTACGACTTCTACCTCAAGGAAGACAAGGAGGACACCTACTTCCTGGGCAGCATTGTGCTCATAAAGGAAGAGGGAAAGCCGCATGCTGAAGTCATTGACGGGCAACAGCGCCTGACAACGCTGACCATCCTGCTCGCCGCACTGACCCATAGGGCGACGGGGCAGATTCGAGACGCCTTCCATCGTTACCTCTGCGAGCCCGGCAATGTGCTGGAGGGGTTGGCGCAGAAGCCTCGGCTGACGCTGCGCGAGCGTGACCGGGAGTTCTTCAAGCGCTACATCCAAGACGTGGCTCTGGATGAACTGATAGGCCTCGACCCCGCCCAGTTGGACAACGAGTCGCAGCGAAACATCCAGGCCAACGTGCGCCTGTTCCTGCAAAGGCTTGAGTCAGCCTTTTCGAGCGACTCGCAAGCGGCCACCGCATTTGGAGGCTTCCTCGTGCAGCGCTGCTTTCTGGTGGCCGTGTCGACGCCCAGCCAGCAGTCCGCCTTCCGTGTGTTCTCGGTGCTCAACAGCCGAGGTCTGGACCTGCTGCCGACCGACATCATCAAGTCGGACGTCATCGGCAAGGTCAAGCCGGGTCTGCGGGATGCGTACAACGAGACATGGGAAGAGCTTGAAGTTGAGACGGGCCGCGATGGGTTTGCAGAGGTGTTCGGTCACATCCGGATGATTTATGCGAAGGAGAAGGCCCGGCGTTCGCTCCTTGACGAGTTCCGCGAGCGCGTCATCGACAAGGTCCCATCAGCGGAAGACCTTGTCAGCAAGGTCATCGAGCCGTACACGCAGGCCTACCTGGTGGCCAAGAACGCGGAGTTCGTTTCGACCTCCAACGCAGCTGAGGTCAATGCCCTGCTGCGCTGGCTCAACCGTATTGACAACTCAGACTGGCTGCCCAGTGCCATGCGCTTCTTGGCAGACCATGAGTCCGATGCCGCATACGTCCACTGGTTCATCAGGCGATTGGAGCGTCTGGCGGCATACATGCATGTTTGTGGATACGACGTTAACGCACGCATCGAGCGCTATGCGAAGGTGCTGAATGCGCTGGAGAAGCCCCACTCGCTGGCGCAGCCAGTGTTGGCCGTGGAGTTGTCCGACTTCGAGAAGAAGAGTTTTCTGCAGCAGCTGGAGGGCGAGGTCTACCTGATGACTGCTCGGCGCCGGAACTACCTCATCCTGCGGCTTGACTCGTTCCTCTCGGACGGCGCGGCAACGTACGACCCATCCATCCTGACCATCGAGCACGTGCTGCCTCAAACGGTCGCCAAGGACTCTGTATGGGCTGTGCAGTGGCCGAACGCGGCTGACCAGATGCGTTGGCTGCACCGACTGGCAAACCTGGTTCCCTTGAACCAACGTCGGAACTCACAAGCCCAGAACCACGACTTCGAGCGCAAGAAGAAGGCCTACTTTGGTGGGAAGCAGGGCGTGTCTTCCTACGTGCTCACCACCCAGGTACTCAACACCCCGGCTTGGACGCCAGCAGTGGTGGAGAAGAGGCAGAAAGACCTCATAGACGTCCTTGCATCTGCATGGAGCTTGAAATGAGCGCCACCCAGGTGAAGTCACAGGCGAGCGCGACGGTGGCGACAGCCTTGGCCGGTGCCGTGCAATCGGCAGCAAAGGGTAACTCGCACACGACCGCACCGGCCGCCGCCGTACTGTGGCCCGACAAAGAGTGCCAGTGGGAGGCTGCCCTTCCCACCTTGAGGCAACTGCTACCCGGGCTACTCGAACTCGGTGCCTTTGACGCCGCATCGCGATGCGGACCGGCGATTTGGCTCAAGTGCGCGATTGCCGGTGTGTTGCCGGAGGTGCAGTTCCAGGGTGTGCCAGTCGTCTACCTGCCTGGGGTGAGCCGCGCGGAGTTGCGGGCCATTGAGAGCTGCCCGCGGGACCTGCAGCCGCTGGCTGAGCTGCAGTACCGAGGCGTGTTCTGGAGCCAGGTCAACACCAAGGACTGGACCGTCAGCGCGTTCCTGTCCTCGAAGAACGGAGGCCTTGGGCTGGATGTGGCGCAGGACAAGGCAACGCAGGAAGCCTTGGCCCAGGTGCTGTCCGCCGGCGTGTTGCTCGACAGACCTCTGGACGAGCTGAAGGGCCGGCAAATCAACGCCGAGTGGCTACTGAGCCTGCTGGCACCGAACCCGACCCGAGACCTGCTGGTGTGGATGAACGCTCCCCAGGCCACGCAGAAGGACTGGGCCGGTGTGCAGTGGGACGTGTTCTCCAAGCGGGCCAAGTCTGACTTCGGCTTCGACCCGGTCAGCGACGGCCCCCTGGCGGCCGCTGAGAAGCTGGCCCGGCGCGAGGGCAAGTGGGCGGCTGTGGCCGAGCTCTATCGGGACTCGTACACGAGTTTTCCGGAGGTGCTGACGCTGCTCCGCACTGTGCAGCCGCCGCAGTTGGGGCTGTTCCCGGACATGGACCCTAAAGGACCTTTGGCCGGCTACCCACAAGCCAACGAGCAAGGCGAGGCGAGCCTGCGCTACGCGCTGTCTGCCTGCGCAGCCATGGATGCCCCCCAGGCTCGCACAGCCCTCGCCACCGCCGAGAAGGAGCACGGCGCACGCCGTGATTGGCTGTGGTCCCGCATGGGGCAGTCGCCCTTGGCTCAAGCACTGGAGCATCTGGCCCGATTGGCTGAGCTTAGCGCTGCGGCGCCCATCGGCGCTACGCCTTCGGAGCTGGCCGCGAGCTATCAGCAGTCTGGGTGGCGCGTGGACGAGGCCGCCACGCAAGCCATGGGCGCAGTGCACAGCAAGGCAGACACCGATGCCGTAGGCGCCGCGGTGCGCGCCGTCTACCTGCCGTGGCTGGAAGAAGCGGCGAAGCGACTGCAGGACGCCGTGAAGAAGGTGGGGGGCATGCCAGCGCTGCAGGCGGCGTCCGACGTTTCCGCTGCTGAATTGGGCACTTGCACGGTGTTTGTGGATGGCCTGCGGTACGACGTCGCCCAACGGCTTCGTGCCAAGCTGGACGGGCTGGGCACCACGACGTTGGCGGCCCGTTGGACCAGCATGCCGTCGGTCACGGCATCCGGCAAGGCTTGGTGCTCGCCAGTAGCGGGGCTGGTGTCCGGCACGGCGGAAGACGTGGAGTTCGAGCCCCGCGTAGCCGCAGACGGCAAACCGCTCTCTGGCCACAACTTCAGGAAGCTGCTGACCGAGAACGGCGTGCAGCCACTGGACAAGCACGAGACGGGTGACCCGAGCGGACGCGCCTGGACGGAATCGGGCGACCTGGACCACTACGGTCACGAGCACGGCGTTCGTCTCGCGCGTGACGTGGATGCCCAGCTGGCGGCGGTGGTCGAACGGGTGCAGGAACTGCGCGATGCGGGGTGGCGCCGGGTGCGCATCGTCACCGACCACGGCTGGCTGCTGGTCCCGGGCGGCTTGCCGAAGACGGAACTGCCGAAACACCAGGCCGAGACCCGCTGGGGACGCTGTGCTGTTCTCAAGGACACGGCACACGGCACCCCGCTGACCTTCGGCTGGGATTGGTGTAAAGATGTCCAGGTTGCATATGCGCCAGGCGTGTCGTCCTTCATTGCGGGAGCCGACTACGCACACGGTGGCCTGAGTCTGCAGGAGTGCCTGGTGCCGGTGCTGGACCTGGTGGTGGCTGCGCCTGCGGCAGCCGGACAGGTCACCATCAAGGCGGTGACCTGGAAGGGCCTGCGCTGCGTGGTCGAGGTGGACAGCTCGTCGGCCGGTCTGGCGGTGGACGTGCGGACGAAGCCCGCACTGGCAACGTCTAGCCTGGTGGCCAGCGTGAAGCCCCTTGAGGCTGGTAAGGCCAGCGTGGCGGTGGCCGACGACGACAACCTGGGCGCTGCGGCCGTCGTCGTCATCCTGGCGGCCGATGGCCAGGTGCTGCAGAAGCAGGCCACGACGGTAGGCGGCTGAAAGAAGCCAGACCAGGTGCGAAGCTGTTACCTCGTTACCTGGCATTGAGATAGAGAACAGCAAGGCGGGCGACCGGCTCCAGACAGGTCGCAGATGGGTGATTGACGATGCAACTCGACGACTTGGACAGGAAGGCAACCGCTGCCTTCGAAGGCTACGTGGTGCGCAAGGACCTGGTGCGGACTTTCAGCCGCCAGTTCCCCGTGCCGACGTACGTGGTCGAGTTCCTGCTGGGACGCTACTGCGCCACCACCGACGAGGCGGAAATCCAGGAGGGTCTGGATATCGTCCAGCGGCAGCTGGCGTCGCGGACGGTGAAGGCCGGTGAGGAGGAGCTGTTCAAGGCCCGTGCACGAGAGGCCGGCTCCGTGAAGATTATCGATATCGTCACGGCGCGCCTGGACTCGAAGACCGACTCCTACATCGCCACCTTGCCCAGCCTGCGCCTCACGGACGTGCGGCTCACGCCCGAGATGGTCAAGGAGAACGAGCGCATGCTCACCGGAGGCTTCTACGCCGAGGTGACCCTGGGCTACGACGCGTCCATCGCACAAGAGAAGGGAGGACGCCCCTTCGGAGTCGAGGCACTGCGGGCCATCCAGCTCTCGAAGCGCGAGACGCTGGATGTTCTGGCCAAGGGACGGGAGCAGTTCTCCACTGCCGAGTGGCGCGACCTGCTGCTGCGCAGCGTCGGCTTCGAACCCGAGACCCTGTCGGAACGCGCCAAGGACGCCCTGCTGCTGCGCATGGTGCCGTTCGTGGAGCGCAACTACAACCTGGTGGAGCTCGGGCCCCGGGGCACGGGCAAGTCGCACCTCTTCCAGCAGGTGTCGCCCTACGCGCACCTCATCTCCGGTGGCAAGGCGACTGTGGCCCGCATGTTCGTCAACAACGCCAGCGGCCAGCGCGGTCTGGTCTGCCAGTACGACGTGGTGTGCTTCGACGAGGTGTCGGGCGTGTCCTTCGACCAGAAGGACGGCGTCAACATCATGAAGGGCTACATGGAGAGCGGCGAGTTCTCCCGGGGCAAGGAAAGCATCCGGGCGGACGGCTCCATCGTGCTTGTTGGCAACTTCGACGTCGACGTGGAGCACCAGCAGCGCATCGGTCACCTCTTCGGGCCGCTGCCGCCCGAGATGCGCGACGACACGGCGTTCATGGACCGCATCCACTGCTTCCTGCCGGGCTGGGATGTGCCGAAGCTGAACCCGACCTTGTTCACCGCGCACTTCGGCCTGGTGAGCGACTTCCTGTCGGAGTGCTTCACCCAGCTGCGCAGCCAGAGCCGGGTCTCGACGCTGCAAGGGCGTGTGCGCTGGGGCGGCGCGCTGTCGGGCCGAGACCTCAACGGCGTCAACAAGACCGTGAGCGGGTTGCTGAAGCTGATGTACCCCGGCTCGGACATGGCGGTCAGCGAGGAGGACCTTGAGTGGGCCGTGCGCTTGGCTCTGGAAGTGCGCCGTCGGGTCAAGGAGCAGCAGAAGCGCATCGGCGCCGCCGAGTTCCGCAACACCCACTTCAGCTACACCCTGGGAGCCGAGGGCGTAGAGAAGTTTGTCAGTACGCCGGAGCTGCAGAGCCAAGGTGGTATTGGCGACGAGCCGCTGGAGTGCGGCCAGGTCTGGGTGCTGAGCCCCGGTGGCGACGAAGAGCACCCGGGTCTATTCAGGCTCGAGGTCAACGAGGGGCCTGGAAGCGGGGTGCGGGTTCTGAACAACCCGGTACCAGCCGCGTTCAAGGAGTCCATCCGCTGTGCGGAGCAGAACCTGTACGCACGGGCCCAGCAACTGGTGGGTGACCGGGACCCGCGGTCTCATGAGTTCTCGGTACAGCTGCGTGGCTTCGACGCCGCCAAGGCCGGCGCCAAGACCGGTGTCGGGGCGCTCATCGCGCTGTCCAGCGCGCTGCTGAAGAAGTCAGTCCGCGGCGGTTTGGTGGTCGTTGGCGAGGTCACGCTTGGCGGCACCATCGAGCCCGTACACAACGCAGTGACCTTGGCCGAAATCGCCGTGGAGAAGGGCGCCAAGGCTCTGCTGCTGCCCGTGTCCTGCCGCCGCCAGTTGTTCGACCTGTCGGACGAGATGGCGACGAAGCTGGACATTGAGTTCTATCAGGATGGACGGGACGCGCTGTTGAAGGCGCTTGCGGACTGAATCTCCGAAATAGTCCGACGCCCACCCGACTTCCGCGCTTTTTCCCCGGTTCGACTGGCAGACGCGTTTCGAATCAACGACTTACGCGCGTCGGGCACTACGTTTTTCGTCGGCAGACGTGCTGGACGCAACTAAAAGCGACGTCGCATGAGATGCAGTCCGAGCCGATGTAGAGCATTCGAATCGCATGCCAAGGAGACGCGGACACGTCGTTGAGTGGCTCGCAAGCCCTCTACGCCCCCAACCGCGCCCTAAGTACCTCCGCCGCTGCCTCGGTCGTGACCAGCGCAACTTGAAGCCTGGCACGCGTCAGCGCGACGAACAGCCGGCGTCGTTCGCCTTGTTCGATCTTGTCGAAGTCGATCTCCGTGACCACGATGGCATCGGCCGCCTGTCCCTTGAAGCGATACACCGTGTCCACGAGCAAGTCACCGTCTGTCCAGAGCGCGTTCCCGTCGGCGGTGTAGCCTGCTTGTCGGCGAAGCTTGGTTCCGGCGAGGTGTGATGGTCCGGCGTTACCCGCGATCCGGCTCCTGGCCAGGCCGTGCAGACTCAATACGGCGATGTTGGCCGGTGAATAGCCCTCGGACTTCAGATCGGCGAGGGCCTGGTCTGTGGCTGGCACTGGCGACTCCGTGGCGGCGTACACGTACCACTTCGGGTCAAACCCGACGACGGCGCTTCCCGGCTCGACGGGCTCGTCGGTCAGGCCGAGCCAGTTGATGAACTCGACCAGTAGCCGAGGTGAGCGGTAGTTCACCGGGCTGACGAGGCTCACCCAGCCGGGCAGCGTGACCGGTTGACGGTCGTAGAGCGACTGCTCGGGATCCTCGAGCCATAGCAGTCGGGCGTTCTTGCGCGTCATGCGCACCAGGCTCTCAGCCCATTGCTGCTCGAAGTCCTGGCCTTCATCGATCACGAGGACATCAAACGTGTCCGCAAGCTGCGGGCTCAGTTCGATGAAGCTCCGAGCCAACGTCTCGAACGCATCGGTCGCAGCGAAGTCGACTGGGGGTTGTCCCGCCTGCGCGATCGTGAGCCGCGCCAGCTCGTGAAACGTCGCCACGCAGGACGGATTCGGCGCCAGGCGCTTCATGGCATCGGCGAGCGGACGATTGAAGCAGACGTAGAGGGCGGCCTGGCCGTACGCGTGTGCCCGTTGCAGTGCACTCAGGGCGAGCTGCGTCTTGCCCGACCCAGCCGTACCCACGACGCGAAGCCGCCAGGGGTCCATGTCCAGCCTGCCGGCCCAGACAGAGAGACCGCCAGACAGGTGCGTGGTGATCTCACGCGCGGAGCGGCCCAGCAGGCCGATATGGGGTGCTGCTCCCACCTTCTGCGAGAGGAAGCTCTCGATCCGAGGCAAGTCGTCCAGATTGGCGTCCGACACCTGCGCAGGCTGTACTTCGAGCAACTGCTCGATGACCGCGATGAGTTGATCGTCGCGGTCGCCGTCGACGACACGGGCGGGGTCGATAGAGGATGGCAACGTACCGGCCAACGTTGCCGACGGGAGGTACAGGAGGTGGTCGATATTCAACGCGCGGCCCGGGTACCGGCGTGAGAACTCCGCGCGCAGCGCATTCAAGTTCCGATTGATCTGGGTCGTGATGCTCTTGCGCGACGCCCCGGCGGCGCCTCTAGCACTGCCGCGCGCTGCGGAGTAGACCGCCAGGAGGTCGCCTTCTGCCGCGACCACTTGGGTGTTCTTCTGTTCGATGGCCAGCAGTCGCCCGAACGGATTGGCGATGATGAAGTCGACTTCGCCGTAGACCGATCCCGCCCGGCTTGACCTGGCCCAGTGCACGCCGTGGTAGACAACGTAGCGGTCGCTCAGGCCATCGCGCAGGCGCGCAAGTGTGTGCAGCTCCGGCAGGTGCAGGTCACCCTGAAGCGAGGCCGCATCAAATTCCGACGGGATGAGTCGGGCCATGGGGCGGAATCTAGCATCCGCGCATTCGTGAAATCAGTTGCCTTTGCCGAGCGCGCGCAACCGACTCGTGAAATCAGTTGCCTTCGCGTTGCGGCCGCCCATGTGCGCTCGAACGACGCCCGCGTTGACGCTTTCACACGATGAGTGTTCATGGCGATTGCATTCGGCCGCGAAGTGGGCGCGCTTGGTTAACGCACGTGCCATTTCGGGCTGCCAGCGGCGCCGAAAGTTCATCGACGATGCCAGAACAGCCGCGGGCAGGTTGGCAACTGATTTCACGAACGAAGGCAACTGATTTCACGAGTGCGGGGCAAATATCGTGATTGATAAAGGACGTTATCATTCACAATTGCTGACCTTGCCATTGCGTGAGGCAAATGGCGTTCTCGGTGGCATGAAGCTCAGAATCGACAAAGCCGGGTGCCTGGTGCTGCCCAAGTCCGTCCGCTCGCAACTAGGCATCACGCCTGAGACCACGCTGGAACTGGTCCAGAGCGCCGACGGCATCCTGCTGCGCCGGGTCGTCAAGGGCGAAGACCGGGGCTTCATCGGCGTGCGTTCGATTGCCGAAACCTATGCGGCGCTGACGCGGCTGCTGGTCCAGCCGCGCATTCACCCCAACGAAGCCGGCCGCATCATCCGCGAGAACATCGTCGGGCACTCCACGATCGTCCCTGCCGGGGAAGCAGAGTACCTGCAGGCGCCCGCCGAGTCGCAGGCGCGTATCTGCACGCCCTGACAGTGACGGGTGCACCGATCCCAGCTACCTGCAGGATGGCCTCATGCCAAACACCCCAGTCAACCTTGGACTGCCGCTGTCGCCCCAGCTGCCATGCGGCATTGCGGCGCTGCCGGCGCTCTACGCGCCGAATGAGCCGGCGGCCCGGCGAACGCTGGAGTTCTTCGCCGCCAACATCCGCAACGGAAACACACGAAAAGCCTACGCCCGCGCTGCAGTGGAGTTCTCGGCCTGGTGCAGTGCCCATGGCATCACCCATCTGCCCCAGCTGCAGCCGGTGCACGTGGCCGCCTACATCGAGGGCCTGCAGCTCGCAGCACCCTCGGTGAAGCAGCGCCTGGCAGCGCTGCGCATGCTCTTTGACTGGCTGGTCATCGGCCAGGTCATCCCGATGAACCCCGCCAGCTCGGTACGTGGGCCGCGGCATTCGGTCAAGAAGGGGAAGACGCCGGTCCTGACGGCCGAGGAGGCCCGCGCGCTGCTTGATGCCATCGACACCAGCACGGCGATGGGCTTGCGTGATCGCGCGCTCATCGGGCTGATGCTCTACACGTTTGCGCGGGTTGGCGCCGCTGTCCGGATGCAGGTCGATGACGTCTTTGTTCAGGCCGGCCGAACGTGGGCGCGCCTGCACGAGAAGGGTGGCAAACAGCACGAGATGCCTTGCCATCACAAGCTCCAAGCCTGGTTGGACGAGTACATCAAGGGGGCGCTGGCGGGAGCGGGCAAGGGCCCTCTCTTCCGCACCGCTGCTGGTCAGGCAGGCGGATTGACGGACCGACCCATGTCGCAGGCCGACGTCTTCCGGATGATCGGGCGTCGCGCCGAAGCTGCGGGCATCCGCACGCGCGTCGGCTGCCACAGCTTCAGGGCCACCGGAATCACCGAGTACCTGCGCAACGGCGGCCGGCTCGAGGTCGCACAGCAGATGGCCAACCACGAGTCGGCGCGCACCACTGGGCTCTACGATCGTCGCCAGGGGCAGGTCACGCTTGACGAGATCGAGCGCGTCGCGATCTGACCGCGATCTACCCCCAGCGCTCTCGCGACGGTTTTTCGATGGTTGGACCGAGGTGTGCAACTCACACAGGCCTGGCCGCGGCCAGGGCCTGCAGCTGCTCCTGGTCGCGCTGATCGAGGATGTCCCAGACCCAGGGACGGCCCTCGGGCAAGCACGCTGGCGCGGCCGTGGGCGGCACCGGGCCGAGCGCCAGGGCGCGGGCCACCAGGTCCACGGACTCGCCTTCGACGCAGCGCAGAACCAGCAGGCGCAGTTCGTCGAGCCGACCGTGACGCGCGAACGTGCGGTGCACGGGACGCGCGAGCTCGCCGTGCTTGTGGATGTAGCGTCGCAGCAGCACGCCGAGCGCTTGGTTGTCCAGCGGTAGGGACCAGACCCGGCCACGCTCGTCGGCCATCTCGATCAGCCAACGACCGTCGGGCAGCAGACGTCGGGTAACAGCCTGGGCCGCGTCGGCTCGGGCGGTGCCCGGATCGGGTTCGAGTGGTTCCATGCAGATGCTCCGCGATGACAGATGGCAGTGTCATGCACGACTGGCTCACCACGTGAGCCAGTGAACGCCGCGAGGTGAGCCTCGTCGCTAACGCGCGCCGGGCCGGAGCAGCCCACCTCCGGACGCGTGAGAAGGCTTCTGGAATCGATACAGCTGAGCAGGTCGAAATGCCCCGCCACGGGTCTGCCCCTCCAGGGCCACGACCAAGTCGGACGTGTTCGCTCTTCGCCGAAACGTCACTTTGTCCAGTGCCCTGCCCAAGACGGCCTCAGCGAACGCCTGCAGCTGTGGCAGCGTGAACGGCTCCGGTACCCAACCGTGCGGGAACTCCATTGCCGCCACCTGCTCACGCGTGGCGTCCACGGCTTGAGCGATCAGGCGTGCATGGTCGAAAGCCAGGTCGCCACCGTCTGAAACTTTGTCGACGGCCACCCACTCCAGCGACTTGACTCTCTTGCCCGGCTTCACCGCCAGCTCGGGCTGCACCAGGCTGCGATAGACCACGCTCAGCGCCCAGGGCGCACGCGGATCCCGGTCGGCCCCCCCGACCGCGCAGAGTTGCAGCAGGTTAGGCAACTCGCGCCCCAGCCGCTCGCGGGCCACCCGTTGCGCGGCAGCCTCCAGTGACACGTCCTGGTCAATGCGCAAGACCCCGCCTGGCAAGCCCAGCAGGCCGGCATGGGGCTCTTCCTCGCGACGACTCAACAGAACCTGCAGCGCCCCAACGGTGACGCACAGCACCACCAGTTCCGTGCGCACGAAGGGCATGGGATAAGGCTTGGCGGGTATGGCCGCTGTCTTAGTTGCACGTTGCATTTATGTGTGGCATACTTCGTTTCGTTGAGCAACTAAGTGTATGGGGAATCGAGATGAGCCACAACGTCGAGACTCCGGCAGGCAGCCTCGAGCGCGCGATCGCCATCGCGGCATCGGCTCATGCCGGCCAGACCGACAAGGGCGACGCGCCCTACATCCTGCATCCGCTTCGGGTGATGCTGCGGCTCACCGATCGCCGCGCACAGATCGCTGCAGTGCTGCATGACGTGATCGAAGACGGCGACGGCTGGAGCGTGGGGCGTCTGGCCGACGAGGGCTTCAGCCAAGAGGTCATCGACGCGGTGCGCGCGGTCACCAGGCGACCCGACGAGGAAGCGCCCGAAGGCGCCGGCGCCGACGAACAGGCCCGGCTGTACCTGCGGTTCGTCCAGCGCGCTGCAGGTCACCCGATCGGTCGCCAGGTCAAGGCTGCGGACCTGGAAGACAACCTGGACGTCTCGCGCCTGCCGCAGCCTCTGCGTGCCAGCGACGTCGCGCGCTTGGCGCGCTATCGCCAAGCCCTCGATTGGCTGCGCGACTCGTCCTGAGGGCGCGCGACATCGACACAAGGAAAGAGCGATGAACTACGACGTGATTGCCGACATCCACGGCCAGTACCAGAAACTGCTGGCGCTGCTGCAGAGCCTGGGCTATCGCAAGCGCCAGGGGGCGTTCCGGCACCCGGACGGGCGCCAGGCCATCTTCCTGGGCGACCTGATCGACCGCGGGCCCCTGCAGGAGGAAGTCCTGTACACCGTGCGCGACATGATCGAAGCGGGCACCGCCCGTTGCATCATGGGCAACCACGAGTGGAACGCCATCGGCTACGCAACGCCCATCGGCGACGGGCAGTACGGCCATGCCCGCAGCCCCAAGAACCTCAAGCACCACCATGTCTTTCTGGACCAGGTCGGGCCGGACAGCCCGCGCCACAAGGCCTGGGTGGAGTGGTTCAAGACCCTGCCACCGCTTCTGGACTTGGGCGGGATCCGCGTCGCCCACGCGTGCTGGCGCCAGTCGCAGATCGATGTCATCCAGTCGGGCATGCGCGACGGCCGCCTGACCGAGCAGTTCCTGGCCGAGTCGTTTCAGAAGAAGCCTGCGCCCTCTGCGGCCCGCCTCGCGATGGACCTGGTCACCAAAGGCCCCGAAATCAAGCTGCCGAACGGTCAGATGTTCCACGACCACGAGGGGACGCCGCGCGTCGACATCCGCCTGCAGTGGTGGAACGAGGACGCTCGCACCTATCGCAATGCCGCCATGGTTCCCACGCTTCAGATCCCCAACATTCCGGATGAGCCGCTGCCGGACGGTGTGGAGATGGGCACCGACAGCGACAAGCCCGTGCTGGTGGGCCACTACTGGCTCAACGGCCGACCAGGTGTGCGCAGCGGCAAGGTGGCCGTACTCGACTACAGCGCGGCGGGCGACGGACCCCTGGTGGCCTACCGCTGGGGCGGGGAGCCTGTGCTCAGCGACGACAAGCTGATTGCCGTAGGCGGTTGGTCGTGACCGGGAGACCGATGTGAACGACTACCAGTTGCGGCAGGAAGCCGCCCGCGTCACACAGGAGGCTCTGTCGCGAGCCGCGGCAACGGGGCACACCACGGAACGCGTTGTGCGTCCGCGGTGTCTCGTCGAACGGCATCCGAGCCAGGGTGACTTGCCCAACGTGCCCGACGGGACCGTGCTGATCACCATGGCCAGCGGCGTTGCTGCCCAACTTGCCGCATTGGGCCTGCGCGAGCCCGTGTCGCTCACACACCTCAAGGACTTGTGGTGGGTGGCACAGGTGGATGCGGCCCACATCTACCGGTTCATGGAGTACGGAGGCGCCTACTGCACGGTGGCCGCAAGCACGCAGCAGCTCGTGCACGAGTACAGCTTCGGCTACTGTTCATTGGTGCAGGGGCCTTTCGAGACGGCTGAGCAGGCGCGGGAGGCGATTCCTCCAAGCAAGAGAACGGGGTGAGCTGGGCAGCAGTGCCAAGCGGGCAGATGCTGGTAGATCGACGCGCCTGCGTTGGGCGGCGTGGCGCGGAAAGCGCGCGCCTCGCCGGCGCGTGTCGATCCCACGTCCACGTCCCACGGCTGCGAGGGGCATTCGACCCACGCGCGGCTCATACGCGTCAGTTCAAATGCGGTTCAAGGTCTTGGCCAGCCAAGGGTTCCACCCGCGCGCCCAGACTCAGCAGCCACCGCCGCAGTT
>JAKLLB010000054.1 GCA_023150345.1 Aquabacterium sp. | reverse complement strand
ATCTTCTGCAGCTCGCGATCCAGCAGCGGGCGGATCATCTGGCGCCGCATCGTCGCCAGCGCCTCCTGCACCACGCGCTCGCGCGCCATGGCCTGGTCGAGGAAACGCCCGATCGCCGCGCGCAGCGTTTCCTCGTTGGCGTCGAGTTCGGCGCGCCGCTCGCGCGGCAGGGTCATGGCCTTGGCCGCCGTCAGTGGCTCACCCTGCTCGTCGCGCTGCGTGAAGACGAGATGGCCCTGTTCGCGCAGCAGGCTGAAGTTCAGCGACTCGGCCAGGCCGCTCAACTCGTCGAAGGCCTGGTCCTCCTCGGCCTTGGTTCCAGCTTCGATGCGCTCGCCGGCGGCCCTGACCTCGGGCGCGACCAGGCGCTTGGGCACCTCGGCCTGCACGGTGCGTGCGAAGTCGGCCATCATCTGCCGCAGCAACCGGCCTTCGCCCGCGGGCAGGCGCAGCGCGCGCGGGTGTTCGGGTGCCTCGTGGTTGTGCAGGTAGCACAGGTCCGGCGGCACCGGCCGGCGCGCGGCCTCTTCGCGCATCATCTGCTGCATCAGCGTGGAGCGGCCGCTGCCCACCTCGCCCAGCACGAACAGGTGGTAGTCGGGGTGGTCCATCTGCAGGCCGAAACGGGCGGCCTGCTCGGCGCGCTCCTGGCCGATCCACGGCAGCGGCTGCTGCACCAGCTCTGCGGTGTCGGCGAAGCCCAGTGCGGAGGGTTCGATGTTCAGGCGCAGCGCGGTCGGGGGCAGGTGGACGATGGGCATGGCGGCAGCGATCAGATCGACGCATCGCGGGCCATTGTGCGCTGCTCGCCTATGAACCCCGGCGATCGGCCGCTGCCGCCATGTCCAGCACGTCGGCCACGCGCTCGCGCAGCGCCGGCACCAGTTCGGTCTCGAACCACGGATGGCGCCGCAGCCACAGGTTGTTGCGCGGGCTGGGGTGCGGCAGCGGCACCACGGCTGGCCAGAACTCGCGCCAGCGCTGCACGGTATCGCCGACCGAGGCCCCGCCGCGTGGCAGGTGCCAGGCCATCGCATAGCGGCCGATCACCAGCGTCAGTGCCACCTGCGGCAGGTGCGCCAGAACGGCCGCGCGCCAGGTGACGGCGCACTCCGGACGCGGTGGCAGGTCGCCACCCGCGCCCCGGCCGGGGTAGCAGAACCCCATCGGCACGATGGCCACCCGTGCGGGGTCGTAGAACACCGACGGCGGCATGTCCAGCCAGGCGCGCAGGCGCTCGCCGCTGGCGTCGGTGAATGGCCGCCCACTGGCATGGACCTTGGTTCCCGGCGCCTGGGCGGCGATCAGGATGCGCGCCGTCGCGCCGGCCTGCAGTACCGGCCGCGGTCCCAGCGGCAGGTGGGCTGCGCAGCGCGTGCAGCCCCGGATCTCGGCGAGCAGTTCGTCGAGCGGGTTGGCGCCCGAGGCGGGTCGCAGCGGTGGTTCTGGCATAGTGGTCGCATCATGCGTCCAACCCACTCTCGCGATTTGCCGAGTCAAACCCGTCGCTCGTTCGTGCGGGCTTCGGCGGCACTGGCGCTGGCGGCGGTGGTGCCGACGGTGCCGGCCGCCGGATTCAGCGACGCCGATGCCGCGCGCGGCCTGAAGGAAGCGCTGGTTCGCGGTGCCGAGGTGGCGGTGCAGCAACTCGGCCGGCCCGACGGCTTCCTGGGCGACGAGCGGGTGCGCATACCCCTGCCCGACGGGCTGCGCCAGGCCGAAAAGCTGATGCGCAAGCTCGGTGCCAGCCGCCAGGCCGATGAACTGGTGCAGACGATGAACCATGCAGCCGAGCAGGCGGTGGTTCAGGCCCGCCCCATCCTGGTCGAAGCGGTGCGGCGCATGAGCTTCGACGATGCGCGCCGCATCCTCACCGGCGGCGACGATGCCGCCACGCAGTACTTCCGGCAGGCCACCAGCGCCAGCCTGGAGGCCAAGTTCCTGCCGGTGGTGCGTCAGGCCACCGCGCGGGTGAAGCTGGCCGAGAAGTACGACGCCTATGCCGGCGCCGCATCGCGCCTGGGCCTGGTGAGCGAGCGTGACGCACACCTCGACACCTACGTCACGCGCAAGACGCTCGACGGCCTGTTCCTCATGGTCGCCGAGCAGGAACGCGCCATCCGCCGCGACCCCGTGGCCACCGGCAGCAAGCTGCTGCGCAAGGTATTCGGGCGTTAGCCGCAATGGAAGGCGGTCGGGGTCGCGGCTGGTGTTGGGCGACAGGCCTGACGTGACGGGCGCAGGCACTCGGGGCGCAGCGTCATGACGATCAACGCCACGGCCGACCCTCGCGGGTTCCTGCGCGCGCTGTTCGATGCCGCGGTGGCACGCGCCCAGCCCGCGCGGGTGATGGCCGGCGCCCTGCCGCCGCCACCGGAGCGCGGGCGCACCGTGGTGGTGGGGGCGGGCAAGGCGGCTGGTGCCATGGCGGCGGCGGTGGATGCGCTGTGGCCGGCGCAGGCGCCGCTGTCGGGGTTGGTGGTCACGCGCTACGGCCATGCGCTGCCGGGGCAGCTCGAACGCCCGGGACGCATCGCCGTGACGGAGGCGGCCCATCCGGTGCCCGATGCCGCGGGCAGGCGCGCTACCGAGGCCATCATCGAGCGTGTGCGGGGACTCGGTCCCGACGACTTGGTGCTGGCCTTGATTTCCGGCGGCGGCTCGGCCTTGCTGTGGCAACCCGCACCGGGCCTGACACCCGAGGACAAGCAGGCCATCAACCGCGCACTGCTGGCCAGCGGCGCCGGCATCGACGAAATGAACTGCGTGCGCAAGCACCTGTCTGGCATCAAGGGCGGGCGGCTCGCGGCGCTGTGCGCGCCGGCACGGGTGGTGACGCTGCTCATCAGCGACGTGCCCGGAGACGACCCGGCGGTGATCGCCAGCGGCCCCACAGTGCCGGACGCCACCACTGGCGCGCAGGCGCTGGCGATCTGCGAGCGCCACGGCATCACGCTGCCACCGGCGGCACGCGAAGCACTGGCCGATGGTCGCTGCGAGACCCCCAAGCCCGGTGCCAGCGTCTTCGCCGGTCATGAGTGGCACCTGGTGGCCACGCCGCAGCTCAGCTTGGAAGCGGCCGCCGAGGCTGCGCGCGCGGCGGGTGTCACCGCGCACATCCTGGGTGACGCGATCGAAGGCGAGAGCCGCACGGTCGGCCAGGTGCATGCGGCCATTGCGCGGGCGGTGGCGCGGCGGGGCCAGCCGTTCGGGCGACCGTGCGTGATTCTGTCCGGCGGCGAGACGACGGTGACAGTGCGCAATCCGCAGGGGCGTGGCGGCCGTGCGACCGAGTTCCTGCTGGGCTGCGCCATCGCCCTGCAGGGCGAGCCCGGCGTGCATGTGCTGGCGGCCGATACCGACGGCATCGATGGCGTGCAGGACAACGCCGGCGCGGTGGTCACGCCCGACACGCTGGCGCGCGCCAGCGCTGCGGGCCTCAAGCCGGCCGAGCTGCTCGCCCGCAACGAGGCCTATCCCTTCTTCGCCGCGCTCGGCGACCTCGTGGTCACCGGCCCCACCCACACCAACGTCAACGACTTCCGGGCGATGCTGGTGCTGTAGGGCCGCCTGCGTCACTGCGCCGTGGCGGGGCGGCCGGCCAGCAGCGTGGGGGCGGGCGATGCCATGCGGCCGCGCCAGGACGCCCCGCTGTCTTCGGCGGCCAAGGCGCGCGCTTCGTCGCGTGCGGCGAGGTATTCCTGCTTCACCTCGGCGCGGCTCTTCACGCTGGCGGCGTGGCGCAGCGGGTTATAGCTCGTCGACCAGGGGTTGACGCCGGTGTGCTTGAAGCGCACGAGGTCGGCCTGGACTTCCGAGCGGGTGAGCGTGGTGGGGCTGTAGGCCGGCTCGGGCGTGGGATCGTCGGCCCAGGCGGGGGCGGCAAGGCTGGCGGCGATCATGGCGGCAAGGGCGAGAGGGTGCTTCATCAGGGGCTCCGTGGATGGCGATGCATTGACAATTGCGCAATATTGGGCCGGCGGTCCAGTTGCGGGAGAGGCTCGGCGGCGCTGTCAATCTAAACTTCAACGTCGCTGGCTTGGAAGTGATTCTGGTGAAGGCGGGGCGACGGGGCCAGCGTGTCGTCGGCCATGAGGCGTTGCCATTCGCGCAATAATCCGGCCCTTGAATTCGACAATGAGAGCACCATGGACCGCTTGAAGTCGATGCGTGTGTTCCAGGCTGTGGTCGATGAAGGCGGCTTCGCTGCGGCTGCGCGCCGGCTCGACCTCGATCCAGCGGTGGTCACGCGACTGGTGGCCGATCTCGAGCAGCACCTGGGCACGCCGCTGCTGCAACGCACGACGCGACGCGTTGCGCCGACTCCCGCAGGAGAGGCCTATGGCGCACGGCTGCGCACCATCCTGGCCGAGATCGACGAGGCCGATGCCAGCGTCAGCGGCCATGCGCACGAATTGCGCGGCCTGCTGCGCATATTGGCTCTGCCGGTGATGGCCAACCATGTGCTGGCGCCGGCATTGCCTGCGTTCATGGAACGCTATCCCGAGATCCAGATCGACCTGCGCTCGCTGGTGGCCGGCGAGCCTGCACTGGAGGATCACGATCTCACGTTCGTCGGTGGCAACGTGCCGCTGCCGGCCGATGTGGTGGTGCGCGAAGTCGCCAGCAGCGACATCGTGCTGTGCGCCGCGCCGGGCTACCTGAGGCACCACGGCACGCCACGGCAGGCGGCCGACCTGGGCTCGCACCGCATCCTCAAGCAGCGCATGCCGGGCCTGTCGTCCGATCGGCTCACGCTGCAGCACCCGAGCGGTGAGTTGCCGCCGCTGGTGGTACCGGTTCAACCCGCTGTTGTTTCAGACAACACCGACGCGCTGCTGCGGGCCACGCTCGAAGGTGCCGGCATCAGCAGCCAGCCGCAGCATCTGGTGGCCCCGTACATGGCCAGCGGGCAACTGCGCGCGGTGCTGGCGCCCTGGATCACCGGTTGCGTCACGCTGGTGGCGGCTTATCCCGGTCGTCGCTTCTTGCCGGCGCGCGCGCGTGTGTTCCTCGATCACCTGGCCGGCAAGCTGGAGGTCAGCCTGGGACGGGCACGGGCGGCCTGCCGGCGTTAGCAGGCCTCAGGTCGCCGTTTAGGTCGCCGTGAGGATGCAGTTGAACGCGGGTGTGCCGGACGGTGGCACCATCGTCCATCTCTGTGGCACAGGCAGAAGGGGGTCTCCATGCCCATATCGGTGGCCATATACGGCAGCGAGTTCCAGCGTCACATCGACCAGGGGCTGGCGCCCGAGCAGTTTCGCTGGCGTTTCCTCGCAGAGGGCGACTCGTGGATGGAACGCAGTTCGGCCTTCACGGCCTCGCTGCCCGACTATCTCGCGCGGGAGATGGAGGACGCCCATGAGCCCACGCTGATCGTCAACCTGGCGCTGTTCGGTGACACCATGCGCCGCATCGGCGAGGTCGTCGAGGGCGATTTCGCGCAGTGGGTGAACTTCATGGCCTTCGATGCCATCTTGCTCAGCGCGGGTGGCAACGACTTCATCGATGCTGCGCGCGACCCCGACCCGGGCCAGGGGCTGCTGCGCGATCTGCGCGGTCAGCCCCAGCCATCCGACGGGTACGACTGTGTGCGCTCCGATGCGCTGCGGCGGCTGGTGGAGCAGTATCTGGAACCGAACTTCAGGCGGCTGTACGACGCCGTGCGAGCGAGCGCCGTGAACGCGGGCACACCCATCTTCCTCAACAGCTACGACACGCCCGTGGCCCGGCCGGCGCCTGCGCCGCCGGGCACGCGGGCCTGGCTGCATGCGGCGTACGTGAAGAACGGCATCGACGCGTCGCTGTGGCCGCGACTGACTGCCGGGATCTTCGATGACCTCGACCGTGCGATCGTCGGCTGGGGCTCGGGGCGCACGGGCGTGCATGTGGTGCCCACGCGCGGCACCCTGGCGGGCGCCGACCCGGCGGCCGCCGGCGACAGCGGGGACTGGATCAACGAGATCCATCCCAATCGCAGCGGCTGGAAGAAGCTGGCGCCGGTGTGGCGCCAGACCATCCGATCCGTCATCTGATGCACGCGGTCCGGGTGGGGCGCCCGGACGCGATGCAGACCGGTGTTCAGGCGCTGCGGCGGCCGGCCGCATCTCCTGCTGCCAGTGGCTGTGCCCCGGGTGCCGTGGGGCGCAGCAGTCGCCAGGCGTACCAGGCCAGGAAGCCGGCACCCGCGGCGAACACGATGTCGCCCGGCACGCGCAGCCACACCAGGGCTTCCATCACCGGCCCGTGGACGACCTCCGGCGAGCGGGCGTACCACAGGCCCTGCGTCACGCTCGCCCAGGCCTGCACGATGCCCGCGGGCAGCAGCGAGCCGAACACCATCATCGCCAGGCCGATGTTCAGGCTCCAGAAGGCCGGGGCCAGCCAGCGGTCGGCATGCAGGTGGCGGGCGTAGAGCCCGCGCAGGCAGAACAGCATCAGCCCGATGCCCAGCATGCCGTAGACGCCGAACAGCGCGGCATGGCCGTGGGCCGCGGTCATGTTCAGCCCTTGCACGTAATACAGCGATGCCGGCGGGTTGATGGCGAAGCCCAGCAGGCCGGCGCCCACGGTGTTCCAGAAGCCCACCGAGACGAAGCTCAGGATCACCCACTTGTAGGGCCGCAGCCAGGCCACGCCCTGTGCACGCTGCCAGTTGTGCAGCGCCTCCAGGCCGATCAGCGCCAGCGGCACCACTTCGAGCGCCGAGAAAACGGCGCCCACGGCCAGCACCGACGTGGGCGTGCCGGTGAAGTACAGGTGGTGCAGCGTGCCCAGGATGCCGCCGAACAGAAACACGATGGTCTCGGCCACGATGGCGCGGTGCGCGCTGTCGGGGCGCACCAGGCCCAGGCGTGTGAACAGCAGGGCGATGACCGCGGTGGCGAAGACCTCGAAGAATCCCTCCACCCACAGGTGCACCAGCCACCAGCGCCAGTACTCCACCATCGAGTAGTGGGTGTCGCGGCCCCACACGAGCGACGTGGCATAGAAGCCGCCGATGCAGGTGGCCGACAGGAACACCATCGCGATCAACCCGCGCGTCTGCGAGGGCTGGCGCAGCGCCGGCCACAGCGCGCGGCCGAGCAGGAAGGCCCACAGCAGCAAGCCGATGAACAGCAGGATCTGCCAGATGCGGCCCATGCTGGTGAACTCGAGCCCCTGGTTGCCGATCCAGAACGCGTAGTCGACGCCCTGGCGCTGCAGCGTGCCCAGCCAGCCGGTGAGGGTGGATCCGGCCACGACCACGATCAAGGCCCAGAACAGGAAGTCGACGCCCAGCTTCTGCAGGCGCGGTTCACGGCCGCCGAGCAGCGGCGCGATGTACAGGCCGGTGGCCAGCCATGCGGTGGCGATCCAGAAGATGCCCACCTGCGTGTGCACCGTGCGGCTCACGGTATAGGGCAGCACGTCGGCCAGCGGCAGCCCGAAGAACGATTGGCCTTCGACCGCGTAGTGCGCGGTGATCACGCCCATGGCGATCTGCAGCAGCATCAGGCCGACCACGGCGAAGAAGTACTTGCGCGTGGCCCTCATCGACGGCGTGGCCGCGGCCTGCAGCATCGGGTCTGCTGCGGGCAGGGGTGCGTCGGGCTCCGCCCGGTGCCGGCCGTGCAGCCAGATCATCGCCGCGATGCCGGCCAGCAGCAGGATGATGCTGGCCATCGACCACATGGCGGCCGAGGCGGTGAGCGTGTTGCCCACCAGCGGCTCGTGCGGCCAGTTGCTGGTGTACGACAGCCCGTGCTCGCCCGGCCGATCGGTGGCGGCCGACCACGACGACCAGAAGAAGAACGCGGCCAGCGCCCGGCGGTCGTCGCCGGCGACGACGGTATCGGCGGTCATGGCGTACTGCTCGCGCAGGGCGTCGAGCGCCGGTGCGTTGCCGAACAGTGCATCGATGTGGCCGGCCACCTGCTCGATGGCCCGCGCGCGCTCGGCGCTCACGGTCACCTGGTCGCGCTGGGCGTCGTAGGTGTTGCGACGCATCTGCGCCTTGAGTTGCGCATCGATCTCCGCCGCCGTGGCATCCGAGCCGCGAGCGAGTTGCTCGCGCAGCGCCACGGCCTCGCGGTGCAGCCAGTCGGCCGACCAATCCGGCGCCACATAGCTGCCATGACCCCATACGCTGCCCAGTTGCTGGCCGCCGCCGGCCAGCCACACCTGCTGGCCATGGCGGATCTGCGCGCCGGTGAAGAGCACGCGACCGTCGTCGCTGCGCACGTGAGCCGGGATCGGCGGCGCGGTGAGGTGGATCTGGACGCCCAGGTAGCCCAGGGCGCCAAACGAAAGCACGAAGATCAAGCCGAGCCATCGCCACAGCCTGCGGGTGTTGTCCATGCGGGACTCCTGTCGGTTTCGGGGCAGTGCCGCGTGACGGGGTCCGCCCTGCCCACCACAGACCTTGCGCTATCGTTGCGCCGCGGCTTCTGGCGTGCGGCCGAACCAGCGCCACGGCGGGCAGCTGTGTACGGATACCGTGCATGGCCGGGCCGCTGGGCAGCCCCGCATAAACATGCACACGAAATGCATGTTAATGTCGGCGGCGAATCAAAGCAATATTCCATATGCATCTTTAGGGGCTTTCATGCGGCTGGCCGAGTACACCGACTACACGCTGCGGGTGCTGATGTACTGCGCGGCGCATCCGCAGCGCCTGGTCACGATCGCCGAGTTGGCCGAGCGGCATGGGCTGTCGCGCAACCACCTGATGAAGATCGTCAACGACCTGGCACGCCAGGGCTTGCTGGAGACCACCCGCGGGCGCGGCGGTGGCATGCGCCTGCTGAAGGATCCGGCGCAGATCCGCATCGGCGACGTGGTGCGCGCCAGCGAAACCGACTTCCGCCTGGTGGAGTGCTTCGACCTCGAGACCAACAGCTGCCACCTGGTGCCCAGCTGCCGGCTGCGTCAGGTGATCGACCGCGCGCTGAAGGCCTACTTCCGGGAGCTCGACGGCGCCACGCTGGCCGACATCGTGCCCGCCCCCTCGCGCACGCCGCGGGTGCAGACCGTTGCAGTGCCGGTGCCCAAACCGGGCAGCCGCCGCGCGCGCCATTGATGGCCGCCGCGGGGCCGCAACCGGCGCGCCCTGCGGATCAGTTCGACGCGGTGACCTCGACCGGCAGGCCCGCCAGCACGGCATTGCCCGACGGGCGATCGAGCACGCCATCGTCGAGCAAGGCATTGAGGTTGGCGCCCGGTCGCAGCGCGGCCAGCGTCATCCCGCTGCCGGGCTGGTCGTGGCCCCAGCCGTGCGGCAGGCTCACCACGCCGCGGCGCAGGCTGTCGGTGATCTGCAGCGGTGCCTGCACGCAGCCGCTGCTGCTGCGCACCTGCACCATCTGTCCATCGCGCAGGCCGCGGGCGGCAGCGTCACCGCGATGCATCATGAGCGTGCACCGCTCGGGTCCCTTGGCCAACGTGGGCAGGTTGTGCATCCAGCTGTTGTTCGAACGCACGTCGCGGCGGCCGATGACCACCAGCCCCGGCTCGGGCGAGTCGAGATCGGCCCACAGGGCGGGCAGCTCCTGCAGCAGTGCAGGTGGCGCGAGCTCGATGCGGCCGCTGGGCGTGCGCAGCAGACCGGGCAGCCTCGGCTGCAGAGGGCCGAGGTCAATGCCGCCGCTGGCTGCTGCCAGGCGCGCGAGGTTCAGCCCGTCTGGCCGGGCACCGAAGGCGTCGCCCCAGGGCCCGGCGCGCAAGGCCAGGTCGACCAGCCGCAGCGGCCCAGCCAGGCTGGCGCTGCCGGCCATCACCGCGGCAACCGTGGCATCGTCGGCGGTCGCGCCGAGCTGACGGCGTATGTCCTCGGCCAGCATCTCGTCGTCCAGCGCCTGCAGGTCGGCCGACGCGCCCCGGCCCTTGAGCACGGCGGCCAGCCGCAGCAACGTCTGCCACTCGCCCTGGTGGTGGGCCGGGCGGTCGGCGGGCGGGGCAAACACCGCGGCGCTGTAGCGCGCCTGGTTGCGCCAGCTCAGCTGCGGGAAGGCGATGTCGTAGTGCGGTTCGTGCAGGGGCGACAGGCCCGGCAGCACCACATCGGCATGGCGCGTGGTTTCGTTGAGGTAGACGTCCACGCTCACCATGAACTCGAGCTGCTCGAGCGCGCGCGCGATGCGCGGGCCGTTGGGCGCCGACAGCACGGGGTTGCTGGCCACGGTGATGAGGGCGCGCACCTGCCCCGCGCCCGGTGTCTCGATTTCCTCGGCCAGGCATGCCATGGGCAACTCGCCGTAGACCTCGGGCGCGCCGCGCACGCGGCTGGCGTGGCGTCCCGTCGCGATGCCACGGCCGCGCCCGGGCGGACCCTGGGTGTTGGCCGCGAATGCGGGCGCCTGGGCGAACAGCATGCCGCCGGGGCGGTCGAGCTGTCCGTTGAGGATGTTCAGCGCATCGACCAGCCACTGCGCCACTGTGCCATGCGGCTGTGCGCAGGTGCCCAGGCGCGCATACACGCACGAGCCGGGCGCCTGCGCCAGGTCGCGCGCCAGCTGGCGGATGGCGGCAGCGTCCAGCCCGCAGCGGCCGGCCACGCGCTCGGGGCTGAAGTCGGCCACAGCAGTGCGCAGCGCCTCGAGGCCGTTGGTCAACTCGGCCAGATGGCCCAGGCGCACCCGGTTCTCGTCGAACAGCGTGTGCACCATGGCGGCCAGCAGGAAGGGGTCGGCGCCCGGGCGGATGGCGTGGTGGTGGTCGGCCAGCTCTGCGGTTTCGGTGCGGCGCGGGTCGACCACCACCAACCGGCCACCGCGCGCGCGCAGCGCTCGGGCCTTGCCACGGAAGTCCGGCACGGTCCACATGCTGCCGTTGCTCACGGCCGGATTGGCGCCCAGGATCAGCAGGTGCTGGGTGCGGGTGATGTCGGGCAGCGCCACCGACAGCCAGTGGCCATACATCAGGCCCGACTGCAGCTGCTTGGGCATCTGGTCGAGCGTGCTGGCCGAGAAGATGTTGCGCGTGCCGGCGGCGCGGGCCATGCGGCCGAAGTACAGCAACAGGCCCATCTTGTGCGCCGAGGGGTTGCCCACGGTCAGGGCCAGCGCGTCGCGGCCGTGGGTTGCCAACAGCGGCATCAGGCGCTGCTCGATCTCGGCGTAGGCCTCGTCCCAGCTCGCCGGCACCAGCCGTCCGTCGCGCCGCAACAGGGGCTGGCGCAATCGGTCGGGGTCTTCGTGCAGGTCCTTCAGGGCCACCGCCTTGGGGCAGAGGTAGCCGTCGCTGAGCACGTCGCCCTCCCAGCCGCGGATCGAGGTCACCCGCTCGCCGCGGGTGCGGATCTCCAGGCCGCAGCAGGCCTCGCACAGCGGGCAGATGCGGTAGTGGCGGCGTTCGCCGCCGGTCAGTGGCTCGGCTTCGGTCGCCGGGTCGATGTTCGGGCCGATCATGTCGGGTCTCCGTGCTGCGCGGGGTATGTGCTTGTCGCAGCTTGCCGGCGGCTTGTCCGTCACTCCCGCGACGCGGGCGATATCATTCAAAGCCGTTGAACGACCGGCGAAGGACACCGATGCGACACACTCCATACATGCACGCGCTGGCGCTGGCACTGGCTGTCAGCGCGATCGGGGGCTGCGGTGGTGACGACAGCGCCCAATCCGATGGCGTGACCTTCGCGTTTCGCATGCGCGGCCAGGATGCGAGCGAGGAGTTCCGCATCCGCACCGACGATGCCGTGTTCATCGAGAAAGCGCGCGCCCAGTTGCGCCTGGCCCAGGATCAACGCTTCCTGTTCCCGGCCGGGCCCATCGCGGCCGGCAACGGGGGTGTCAACCTGTCGTGGGGCTGGCACTACACGCGCGCCGACCTGGCCGAGATGTCCATCGAGCTGTGCGACGGCCGGCCCAGCATGGTGCAGGCCGATCTGAACTATTGGCTGGGCACGGTGAAGAGCTTCTGCCCGTGGGGCGCCTACGTGCACGCTGAGCTGAAGTAGCACGGCCGCGGCACCAGGCAGACGCCGGGCCGCCCTGGCGGTGGCCCGGCTCAGGCACGACGTGCCGTCAGGGTGTGCGGTACTGCTGGTGCATGAGGTCCATGCGCGAGACCTGCCCACCCGAGAACTCGACCATGCAGGCGTCGTCGGTGTAGTCCATGAAGTTCAGGATCGGGTCGACTCCCGCCTGACGTGTGCATGTGTCGCGCCCGGTGGGGCAACCATAGGCGGCGGAGCGCTCGGCCGGGGTGTCCGACACCTGATCGTTGCGGCGCGTGCAGCCGCCCTGGAACGTGTGGTACAGCCCCATCCAGTGGCCCACCTCGTGGGTGCCGGTGTCCCCCAGGTTGTACGGCGTGGCGGTGCCGCCTGGCACCGACGAGTACAGGATCACGACGCCGTCCATCAGTGGCTTCGATGCATAGTCGGACGGGAAGGTGGCCCAGCCCAGCAGCCCGCCGCCCATGTTGTTGGAATAGATGTTGAGGGTCTCCGGGCCGCCCTGGCGCAGGGTGGACTTCATCTGCGACTCGGCAGCGGTGCCGGGTGTCGCGGTGTACCAGCTGGCGTTGGTGGTGCGGGTGACGCCAGCCAGCTGGAACACGAAGGGCGAACCGGCGCCACCGTAGGCCGCCGCCAGCACGGCCATCTGGGCGTCGATCTGGCTTTGCGGGATGTCACCATTGGCGAGGCCGCCACCGTTGTTGATGACATGGAACCACACGGGCACGTTGACCGAGCCAGCGGGTCGCAGGCCCACCAGCTGGCCCTGGCTCAGCCGATCGGCACGCCAGGCGCGCAGCGCGTCGTCGACGGCGCGCTCTTCGGACTCGTCGACGTGTCGCGTGGAACACCTGCGGCCGCTGTCGATGAAAGCCTTCTGGTTGGGGTAGGAGTAGCCACGAAACACGAAGGCCGGCCCGAAGTCGGGGTCGGTGGCGCCGACCGCCGAGCTGCGCGCGGCGGTTGCCGAGGGTGCAGGGCCTGCGGCCTGCGCTGCAGTGACGCAAAGGCCCGCCAGGGCCAACATGCCGACAAGTCGGCTCCAGGGCTTGAACATGAGTGCTCCTCGAAATGGGCGGCGCGGGATCAACGCCCGCGCATCGTGTGCGCTTTTTAGCAGTTGTGCCACCTGACCACAATCGGGTTGCCACCCCCTGTTCCGGGCATTCAGGACGCGTCATTTCAGGGCTAAGCATGCCGTCGATGCCGCACTGCGCCTCAGGGTCTTCGACCTGCCGGTGAGAGCAGCGCGTGCCGCCGGTGGGCACAATGAACCGCATCTCAACCCCGACACAGGCGGCCCGGATGACAGGCGACGCGAAGGTCCTGGAGTACCTGAACCTCCAGCTCAAGCACGAGCTCACGGCCATCAACCAGTATTTCCTGCACTACCGCATGCTGAAGAACTGGGGCCTCGAGCGGCTGGCGAAGCACGAGCACGACGAGTCCATCGAGGAGATGCGCCACGCCGACCGGCTGATGGACCGCATCCTGATGCTCGATGGGCTGCCCAACCTGCAGGACCTGGGCAAGCTGCAGGTGGGCGAGAACGCCATCGAAGTGCTGCATTGCGACCTGCGCGCCGAGCAAGGCGCGCAGGGCACCCTCAAGGACGCGATCGCGCACTGCGAGTCGGTGCGGGACTATGTCTCGCGCGGCGTGCTGCAGGGCATTCTCGACGACACCGAGGAGCACATCGACTGGCTCGAAACGCAGATCGGCCTGGTGGCCACCGTCGGCGAAGCCAACTGGCTGCAGTCGCAGATGGGCGGGGGCTCAGAAAGCTCTTGATAATACGAACGATTCGCATTAGAGTCTGATCCATGCGCCTCACCGGGTCGAGGCGCCAGGAAGGATCCAGACTCATGATCGTCTGCTTGTGCCACCGGGTTTCCGATCGCGACATCGTCCGCCATGCGCAGGCGGGGTGTGCGTCGTTCAGTCAATTGCAGGCCCGTAGCCGCGTGGCCACGGGCTGCGGGTGCTGCCGCGACAGTGCCCAGGAGACGTTCGAGGCGGCGCGCTCCTGTTGCGGCGGTGGCCATGCCGCGTCCTCAGTCGAAGCCGGAGCGCGCCTGGTGGCGTGTGCGGCATGAGCGGCAGCGTTCGAGCGGAAGGCGCACCGGGCGCGGCCTTGCCCACCACCGTGATGCCCGCCCCCAGCTGTCCAGCCCGCCCGCCCACCGACGCTGCCCGGCGTCGCCTGGACAGCCGCCAGTTGTTCCAGGACGGGCAGGAGATCGACATCGACCATGCCGGGGCGGTGTACCGCCTGCGCATCACCTCGCTGGGCAAGCTGATCCTGACCAAGTAAGCACTCGCCTACGCCCCTGCGCACGCCAGCCCCAGCCAGCCGGTGCGCCCGTTTCCGCCGCTTCAGGAGAACGACGCCTTGCTGCGCCATCCCCTCGATCACCATACGTCGACCGCTGCCGAGCCTGCGTTGCCTTGGGCGCTGAGCCGGACATTGCCCGCCGGCATCCCTGCGACGGCAACGACGCCCGCGCCGACCCCTGTGCCTGCGCCACGTGCCGCCAGTTCCCGCCGGCGCCGGCTGTGGGAGCTCGAAGGCCACGCGCACTGCCCGGTGGTGGGCGTGTGCCTGCCGCTGCCGGCGCTGCGCCGGCTGTACGAGAAGGCCGAGCACGAAGCTGCGCCGGCCGATGACTACGACTTCCACTGCGCCGCGGTGGCGCGGTGCAAGCAGCGCTCACCTCTGGCCGAGGCCGTGAACAAGGCGCTCGACCGGCGCTTCGCGCTGGACATCCAGCGCGCGGCCCGCTGCAAGACAGCCGAGGAGTTGCGGGCATGGTGGGACGATGTCCGCGACGGCCGCGGCATGCCGGGCGCCTTCTGGGCGACGCTGACCCATCCTCACTGCACGGTGCCGCTCGCGAGCCTGGTGCTCGGCCAGGTCCACATGCTGCAGCACCAGGTGGGCATGGTCACCCGGGTCGAAGTCGAGCGCTTCGAGGCCTTGATCGACGAGAACGCGGTGTTGTCGCGCCAACTCGCGTCGGCCCAGGAGCGCAGCACACTCGCTGCCCGCGAGGCCGCAACCCGCATCGAGGAACTGCAGCGCACGGTGGTGCAACTGCGCGGCCAACTCCTGGCGGCCGAGACCGCGCGCGAGGGTCTGCACGCGCGCCTGCAGGAACTCGAGTCCGCCCGCCCCGACCTGCCGCAGCGCACCGAGCTGCAACGCAAGGTGCTGGAGCTGCGCGAGCAGTTGCACGGCCTGCGCCGCGCCCGCCAGCGCGACGACCTGGCGCGACCGGGCTGCGCCGCCGAGCCCGCGACCGCGCCGCAGTCACATCCCGTCGCGGCGGCCGCTGCACCGTGCGCCGCCGCCGGCGCCGTGCCCCTGCAGGAACGCAGCGTGCTGTGCGTGGGCGGACGCACGGCGAGCGTACCCGCCTACCGAGCCCTGATCGAGCGCGCCGGCGCCCGCTTCCTGCACCACGACGGCGGCGAGGAAGACAGCACCGCACGGCTGGACGCCACCCTCGCCGCGGCCGATCTGGTGATCTGCCAGACCGGATGCGTCAGCCACGGCGCCTACTGGCGCGTGAAGGACCATTGCCGCCGCACCGGCAAGCGCTGCGTCTTCGTCGAAACCCCCAGCCGCCACGCGTTGGCCCGCGCGCTGGGCATCGATGCGGCAGCAGCGACCATCGACACCGAACCCGAACGGAGCGTGCCATGAGACCCGACGCCGACGAGCCCCACGCGCTGCCCTCGCTCGAAGCGTTGATGGCCGCGACGCTGGCGCTGATGACCGGCTGGGCCGGACCATGCCCGCACGCGCGGGTCGACGAACACACGCAAAGGCGCCTCATCGCGCGCAAGATCGTGTCCAACCTCTTTTTCCTGCAGCACCACCCGCAGGCGCCGCCCAACCTGCGCCAGGTCTTCGCAAACGCGCACGCACGGTGGCAGCCGCTGGCCGCCGATGGCGGAGGGCTCCGGGCCCCGTCCATGGCGTCGCGTTCGCCCGAAGCGGCGACGCCCGGCGTCGCGGCCGAGCCTGTGGACGCGCCGCGCGTCCTGCATTGACCGGGCGGAGGCTGGTCTCCGCTGCTGCGCGTGAAGCCGTGCCGCGTTGCACGCCGCAACACCCCATACACACATCGACAACGCGGTTGCGCGAAGATCGGCGGCGTCACTTTGTCGGGCGCCATCATCGCCATGCCGAACAGCCGCCATTTCGTCGCGATCGCCGCGAGCCTGTGCGCGGCCCTGCTGGCCGGTTGCGCCGGTGCGGTGGTCCAGCCCTGGGAGAAGGGGTTGCTGGCTCGCCCCGACATGGCGTTCGAACCCGACCGGCTCGAAACGGGTCTCGCCGAACATGTGTATGCCAGCAAGGAAGCCGCACAAGGCGGTGCGGGCGCCGGAGCCAGTGGCTGTGGCTGCAACTGAATCCGCCGGCGACGGCCTGTCGACACCAGCAGGTCGCATCCTGGCCGCCGCGCTGGCCCTGCCGCTGGCAGTGCCGGTGCTTGCCCAAGGTGTGCCCGACCGAGCCACGCTCAGCCTGCGCGTGCTCGACTACCAGGACCGCCAACCCGGGGCCGACCGCGTGCGCGTCAAGGCGCCGGCGCTGGCGCTGGCCATGCCCCTCGCGGGGCCGTGGTCGCTGGGCGCGTCGGTGGTGTCGGATGCCATCTCGGGTGCATCGCCGGCCTACCACACGCGCGGATTGAGCCGCCTGAGCGACGAGCGCAACGCCGCCGATGTGACGCTCACGCGGGCCTTCGACGACGCCACGCTCAGCGTGGGTGCGGCGGGGTCGCACGAGTCCGACTACGACTCGGCCGCGCTCTCGTTGCAGGGCACGTGGTCCAGCGACGACCGCAACACCACCTGGGCCGGTGGGCTGGCGGCCAGCCGTGATCGCGTCAACCCGGTGACCGCGGTGGTGCAAGGCGCGCGCAAGCGGGTGCTCGATGTGCACCTGGGCCTTACCCGCGTGCTCAGCGCCACCAGCGTGTGGCAGGTCAACCTGGGCCTGAACCGCGCGCGCGGCTACCTGTCGGACCCGTACAAGGTGTTCGATGGGCGGCCCTCGCAGCGCGATGCGCTGCGCCTGCTGGTACGCGGCAACCACCACCTGCGCGACGGCGGCCAGACGGTGCGATGGAGTTGGCGCATGTATCGCGACGACTGGAAGGTGCGCGCCCACACGCTGGGCCTGGAGTTCGTGCAGCCGATTGCGGCGCAGTGGTCCGTCACGCCCGCGCTGCGCCTGCACAGCCAGGACCGCGCCCGCTTCTATGTCGAGGTCGACCCGGAAGCCGCGCCTTTTGTGACCCAGCCCCCACCGGGGGCCGCGTACAGCTCCCTCGACCAGCGGCTGTCGGCATTCGGTGCTGTCACGGCCGGGATCAAGCTCACCTGGCAACCCGATCCCGAATGGACCCTGGACGTGAAATTCGAGCGCTATGCCCAGCGCGGTCGCTGGCACTGGCGCGGCGAGGGCAGCACCGGTCTCGCGGCGTTCGACGCCCGGACCTGGCAGTTCGGCGTGGTGCGCCGATTCTGAGAGGCGCTGCCATGATGGCCGTCACCCACACGCCGCAGCCACCGGTCGACGGGATCGGAACCTGGCGCATCCGCTTCGCGGCGATGGGCGGTAGCGGCGAAGTGGTGTTGGCCGCTCCCGGCGCCGCCCAGGCGCGGCGCTGTGCGGACGCAGCCATCGCCGAGGTGCTGCGCATCGAGCACAAGTACTCGCGTTACCGTGCCGACAGCGTGGTGTCGCGCATCAACGCTGCGGCCGGCCGTGCAGACGTGGCCTGCGACTCGGAGACCCTGGCCTTGCTCGACTATGCCCACACGCTCTTCGGCGCCAGCGGCGGGCTGTTCGACGTCACCAGCGGCGTGCTGCGGCGCGCCTGGCGCTTCGGCCCGGACGCGCAGGGCCGCCCGCCGCAGCCGCCCGATGCCGCTGCACTCGAGCCGCTGCTGGCGCTCGTCGGCTGGCCGCGCGTGCAGCGCGACGGTGCCCGCATCTTCCTCCCCGAGCCCGGCATGGAGCTCGACTTCGGCGGATTTGGCAAGGAGTACGCCGCCGACCGTGCCGCGGCCGTGCTCGTTGCGCAGGGCGTGGCGCATGGACACGTCAATCTGGGCGGCGACCTCGCGGTCGTGGGCCCACGCGCGGACGGGCGGCCGTGGTCCATTGGCATCCGCGATCCGCGGCGCGCCGATGCGCTGATGGCCAGCGTTCCGGTCAGCCGCGGCGGGCTGGCCACCAGCGGCGACTACGAGCGCTGGTTCGAGCACGGTGGGCAGCGCTATTGCCATGTGCTCGATCCGGTGCGCGGGGTCCCGGTGCGCCACTGGCGTTCCGTGAGCGTGCTCGCACCGAGCGCGCTGGCGGCCGGCACGGTGAGCACGATCGCCATGCTGATGCAGCGCGAGGGTCTGCGGTTCCTGGACGACAGCGGACACGACTACCTGGCCGTCGACGCCGAAGGCCGGTTGCACCAGCGCTCGGCTGGCGCTCCGCAGGCCGGACCGCCGGGCATCTGCGCACATTGAGGAGCAGACGATGGCCACCTTCAAAGGCACACCCAACGACGACACCTGGACCATCATCGAGCCCGGTCGCGTGACCATCGACGGCCTGGGCGGGAACGACAAGGTGACCTTCGGCATCCAGCCGCGCTCGGCCTTCGTCATCACCCAGGCGCTCGATGGTGCGGTGCTGGTCGACAGCGTGTCGGGCGCCAGCGGTGGCGGCCTGCAGGCCACGCTCTATGACATCGAGACGCTGGTGTTCGACAGTGGGCGAGACGCGGTGTCGGTCGACGCGCTGTTCGCGGGCTCCACGCTCGTCGGCACACCAGGCGACGATCGCTTCGCCGCCACAGGCGGCCGACAGACGATCGACGGGGCGGCCGGCGTCGATACGGTCGTCTTTGCCCGCGCACGGGTGAACTACCTGCTCGACCACGCCGATGCGCAGTGGACCGCCACGGCCACGGCAGGCGATGCCGTCACGGTGATGAACGGGGTGGAGCGGCTGGAGTTCGCCGACCTGCGGCTGGCGCTCGACCTCGACGGCGCGGCCGGAAGAGTGGCCAAGACGCTGGGGGCCGTCTTCGACGCTGGGTCGGTGGCCGATGCCACCATCGTTGCGATCGGGCTGCAGTATGCCGACAGCGGCCTGAGTGCCGAGGCACTGATGCAACTCGCACTCGATGCCCGGCTGGGCGCGGGCGCGACCCATGGCGCCGTGGTCGACCTGCTGTATACCAACGTGGTGGGCGTCGCGCCCACGGCCGACGAGCGGGCCGCGTTCGTGGCACTGCTGGACAACGGCACCTACATGGCGGCCACGTTGGGCTTGCTGGCCGCCGACCACGCGCTCAACCTGGCCCAGATCGACTTCGTGGGCCTGCAGGCCAACGGACTGGCCTATGGCTGAACGGCCCATCGGGAGCACGCAGCGCACCGGACAGCGCCGGCGCGCATGGTTGATCGCAGCCGCTGGCTTCGGGCTGGCCGCGCCGGCCGTGCGGGCACTGGAGGCCGGCGAGGCCGCGCCGGACGTGGTCCTGCCGGAGTGCACCCTGGGCGCGCGGCTGTCCGACCTGCGCGGCCTGTGGGTCTACCTGGACTTCTGGGCGTCCTGGTGCGGGCCGTGCCGGCAGTCGTTCCCGTGGATGGCCCGGTTGCAGCAGCAGCACGCGTCGCGCGGCCTGCGCGTCGTGGCCATCAACCTCGATGCGCAGCGCTCCGATGCCGACGCCTTCCTCGCGCGCCACCCCACCGGGTTCGCACTGGCCTTCGACCCCTCCGGCGAGTCGGCCCGGCGCTTCGCGGTGCGCGGCATGCCCAGCTCGGCCTTGATCGATCCCCAGGGGCGCCTGCGCTGGATGCATCGGGGCTTCCGCAGCGACGACGCTGCCGTGCTCGAAGCGCGAGTGGCGCAGGCGCTGACGGGCCCGTCGTCGTGACGCCCGCCGCAGCTCAGGGCGCGCCTTCGGGCACGTAGACGATGGAGCCGTCCTTCATGCGATAGGCCACACCGGCCTTCTCGCCGTCGCCCGATCCGATCGCGCCGCTGGCCTTGTAGCGCTCGATCTTCGCGCCCTTCTTGACGGTGATCTCCATGTTCGGCTGGCCGGGGTCGGTGATCACGGTGACGTCGCGTCTGCCGATGCTGGACATGAGCGGGCTTTGCGCCACGGTGATGAGCAGGGCGGCGATGACGACCAGGAAGATGTCGATCAGGTTGACGACCGAGAGTATGGGGTCGTCCGTCTCCGGCTCGTGCAGCAGCTTCAGCGCCATCATGCGGCTCCTTGCGTGCCCAGGCGCGCTGCATCGGCGGGGGCTTGCGCGCCGGCGGCCGAAGGTGCGCCGCCGGTGGCCGCAGCGCCTGCACGGCCCCGGGTGATCTCGAGCACCTCCTCGGCCAGCCAGCGGCGGCGCACACTGGCCACCCAGAAGGTGATGGCAGCGGCAATCAGCGCCAGGATGACGGCGGAGAAGGCAACGGTCAGGTTGGCCGACACCTGCGCCAGGTTGCCGTCGGCCAGTCCCTTGAGGGCCGGGCCCATCGGAATCATCGTCGCCACCAGCCCGAGCAGCGGCGTCACCCGGCTGGCGATGCGCGGCCCTTCCATCAGGCGGTGTGCCCGAAGGTCGAGTTCATCGTCGGTCAGTCCGCTGCGGCCTGCGGCCAGCACGGCGGCCACAAGCGGCCGACCGCCACCGTGGCGCCGCTGCAGCGTCAGCATGGCGAATTCGCCGAGCACCCAGAACGCATAGAGGAACAGCGCCCCGATCAGCACGAGCGACGGAACGAGGAACAACTGGGCCACCGTGTACATGGTGGACTCGAGGAAGCTGGACATGGAAGATCCTGTGGTGGAGGTGCATCGGAATCGGGGACAACGATCTGGAGACAACTGCTGGCAGTCAGCCCGGGGCCAGGCGCAGGCCCCAGGTGGCAGGCGACGCGGTGCGCCCATGCCGGCGCGCGCGCCATGCGCCGCCGGCCATGGCCAACGCCAGCAGCAGTACCGAGGCCAGGGCTGCCACGACCCGGGACGCGGCTGGTGCCGGTGCCGCCTGGCGTTCGAGTCTCAGACCCTGAACCGCGGCGGGCGCAGGGGTCGTTGCCGGCGGCTCGACCTGCGCTCGAGGGGTGTTCCGCGCTCGCGGGGGCGCAGCAGGCTGCGGCTGCGCCGGTTGCACGGCCGCCGATCGCAGTCCGTACCCTGCGACCACATGGCCAGTGAACGCGGCGTTGTCGCTGCGGATGTCGAAGCGCGCAGACAGGTCGCGCCAGCGCTGCCTCAGCTCGTCGACAGTGGCCGCGTCGGTTTGCCAGTATCCCTGTCGGGCGGCCTCGAGCATGCGTTCGATGGTCTGTGCCAGGGCGTGCGGGTTCTCGCGCTCGAACCAGTTCTTGAGGCCGAGCCGGTGCTTGTCGCGCACATAGACCTCCACCATCTCCTGCCACTGGTCGTGGCGCACGATCTCGCGCGCCACGGCGGTCCAACCCCAGAAGTTGTTCGTGGCGTCGAGCACCTGCAGCGTGCCGGCGTAGCCCTCGGCCATCAGGCCGCGGATGTAGCCGGGGTGGAACTGCCGCGTGGCCAGCTCCTTGGACAGGAACTGAGCCGCCGGTTCGACCTTGCCTGCACCGCTGCCGCGCAGATTGGAGATGTAGAGCTCGGGTGCCTGGCCATCGAGGTGGCGCACCGCTGCCGCGATGCCGCCGAGGTACTGGAAAGGATCGTCGGTGGTCAGCATGCCGTAGAGGTTGGACGTGCGCGACAGCACCGCCCCCTGCGTGCCCCGCAGATGCTCGGCGTAGAGGTTGAGGTCGGCCAAAGCGCCGGCACCGGTGCGCCCCCAGTCCTGTTCGTCGGGGCCGTAGGCGTGCTGCATGCGCGCCAGGTACAGGTCGGCCAGCTTGCGGTCGCCCTCGGCCTTGCCGGTCCAGCTGTCGGTGGCCAGGGTGGCATCGTTCAATCCAGTGCCGTAGCGGCCGGCCTCCGAGGAGAACAGGCGCGTCTGGCCGGCACGCATGGCCGCCGCAGGTTCGACCCCGCGTGCGCGCAGACCGGCCGCGATGCGTTGCGTATTGGCGGCCACCGCGTTGTCGGGCTCGCTGTCGGCCTGGGCGGCCAGGCGCGCGGCCTCGGCCAGCCACTTCATGACGTTCGGGAAGTGGTCGCGGTACAGGCCGGTGGCCGACAGCACCACGTCCACCCGAGGCCGGCCCAGCCGGTCGCGGGGCACCAGCTTGACCCCGGTGACGCGGCCACCGGCATCCCAGGTGGGCTCGACACCCATGGCCCACAGTGCCTGGGCCTCGAGCAGGCCGAAGTGGCGCATGGTCTCCACCGACCACAGCGCCATGGTGAGCTTGCGCGGGACCTGACCCCGCTGCTGGCGATGCGTGGCGAGCAGTGCTTCGAGCGCCTGCTGGCCGGCAGCCCAGGCCTGGCGGGTCGGCACACGCGAAGGGTCGAAGCCGTACAGGTTGCGACCCGTGGGGAGCGAATCCGGGTTCTTCATCGGGTCACCGCCGTAGGACGTCGGCACATGGCGTGCGGCCAGCGCGGCCAGCAAGGCCGCCTGTTCACCGGCGGCGCCCAGATCGGCGTACCAGCGGCGCGCCTGCGCGATGCCGTCTCGCAGCGGTTGCGGCAGGGCATCGGCGTTGTCGCCGTCGATCACGTGTCGGCGCAGCAGGGCGTAGGGCGCCGTGGCCGCCAGCCGGTCGAAGTTGGCGACCAGCGCCTCGTCGAGGTCTTCGCGGGGTGTGCCGGTGTGTGCAGCGGCGGCTTCCCAGAACGGCTGCCCCAGCATGAGCAGCACGGTGCCCAGGCGGTGGGCCTCGCGCGGGGCGGCGCCGAAGGTGTGCAGGCCCTGGGGCTGAGCGGTCTGGGCCAGCTCGTGCAGGTGCGTGTGCAAGGCGTCGATGAAGGCCGGGAAGCGTTCGGCCACGGCTTGGGCATCCCAGCCCATGTCCTTGTCGATGCGCTGCTTGCGCACCGCAGCCAGCAGATCGGCCCGTTGGCGCTCCTTCACGGCACCCTCGTCCTGGGCCAGCCAGGCGTGCAGCAGGTCGTGGATGTGGGTCAGGTCATCGTGCAGGCCGGCCGGCGCGAAGGGCGGCGTCTGGTGGCTGACGATGACGGCGCGACCGCGGCGCTTGGCCTGCACGGCCTCGCCCACGTCGTCGACGATGTAGGGGTAGACGACGGGCACGTTGCCCACGGCGAGCATGGCGTCGTCGGTGACCGCCAGGCCGCGTTCCTTGCCTGGCAGCCACTCCTGCGTGCCGTGGGTGCCGTAGTGCACGATGGCGTCGGCGCGCCGCGCCCACAGGTAGACGGCGAAGTAGAAGTGCGAGGGACCGGCCTTGGTCGAGTGGTAGAGCGCCTTTTCGCGGTCTTCCCAGCGCTCGCCGCGCGGCGGCTGCGGCAACAGTGCGACCCGGCCCAGTGTCAGCCGCGGAACCACGAACACGTCCTGGCCGCCGTGTCGCACCACAAACGACGATGCGCGCGGGTCTCCCCAGGTGCCGCGCAGCCGCGCGCGCACCGCCGCGGGCAGGGCATCCAGCCACCGCTCGTACTCGGCCACCGGCAGTGCCTCGGCCAGGCCGTCACGCAGCAGCGCGTGCAGTTCGCGGTTGTCGCCGGCCGGGGCGTAGAACGGCGCGAGCAATCGTTGCAGCCGTGCGGTCAGCGCGGGCTCGTCGGGTGCTTCGGTGGCGTAGCCGGCCTGCCGCAGCGCGGCCAGGCTGGCGGCCAGGCTGCGCGGCAGGTTCATGAACGATGCGCTCAGGTTCTTCACGCCGGGCGGGTAGTTCCAGAAGAACACACTCACCTTCTTTTGCGCGTTGGGCATCCGCGCCAGCCGGGCCAGGCGCAGCGCCTTGTCGACGATGGCCGCCGCCTGCGGCGCGACGGGCACGATGCTGTCGTCGTCCTTGCGCGTGGCGGCCGTGACCTGGATGTCGGTGATGCCCGCATACTCGGGTTGCGCCAGGTAGAAGGGCACGTCCATCAGTGCGAGCCCCTGCGCGTCTGCGGCCCAGGCGGCCTCGTCGCCCCTGCGGTAGGTCGTGCCCTGGATCACCGGGATGCCCAGTTCGGCCAGTTCGGCACGCCGGCCCTCGGCGTTGAGCGTGATCTGCAGGTTGATGACCGCGTCGGCGATGCGCTCGCCGCCGGCGCGGGTCATGGCGGTGAGTCCGCCGGCATCCATGGCCGACGTGTAGATGGGCACGGCCAGCGCGCTGGCGGCTTCGATGCGTGCGATCAGGTCGTCGATGAAGCCGGTCTGCTCGGAGACGATGTACTGCTGGTGCAACAGCAGCGCAATGGTGGGTGGACGGTGGGCGGTGTCTACGCCTTGCCAGCGCAGGTAGTCGGCCGGGTTGGCGAACACCAGCGCGGGTGCCCGTGGGTGGTAGATGCCGGTCTTGGGGTAGACCACCGGTTCCGGAATGCCCGCCAGCGGCCGGCCCGCGAGCTGTGCGGCCACTGTGCGCAGGAACCCGTCGAAATTGGCGCGGCCACCGTTGGCGTAGTACGAGACCAGGCGGCGTGCGGTGTCGTCTGGCCAGCCCTGCCAGTGCGGGCGCGCCTCGTACAGCCACAGCTGCGGCACTTTCAGCGCAGGCAGCGCGCGCGCCAGCCGGGCGCGCACCTCGTCGTGCAGGTAGCTGTCGATGAACACCGCGTCCTGGCCCTGGAACAGTCCGCCGTCGACGTCCTGGGGCAGCTTGTGCAGGTAGCGCACCTCGAGGTTCAGGCCGTGCGTGCGGGCAACCTGCGCCAGCACCCGGAACTTGCCGGTGGGCACGTTGCCGGTGGCGATGAACAGGACGCTGGCCGCCTGTGCGGGAACGGTCGCGAGCGCCACCATGAGCAGCAGGGCCCAGCGGCGCGCCAGCGCCAGGGTGGCCCGCGCGCCGGGGCCGATGGCCATGCCGCCGGCCATCAGAAGTCCGCCTGCACGGCCAGGCTCAGCTTGCGGCCGGGTTGCGAGTAGAAGTCCACGCCTGCGGGTTGCGTGGCGTCGGCATGGCGGATGTCGCTCCACAGCCAGTAGCGGCGGTCGAACAGGTTGCTGACGGTGGCCGTGAGGTTGAGGTGGCGTCCGATCTTCATCCACGCCGACAGGTCGACCACCGCGTAGCCGGGCGGGCGGAACCAGACGCCGTCGGAGTCGTCGACCCGGTCCTTCCTGGCCGCCGCGCGCAGCCGCGCCTGCGCGCCCCAGTGGCCGGCGTCGCGCACGATGCCCAGGGTGGCGCGGGCGGGCTCGATGCTGTTGAGCGGTGCACCGGTGTCCTGGTGCGTCCCCCGGGCGTAGGCCAGTGCGCCATCGACCCGCCACCCCGGCGCGGCCTCCCAGTCGCCGCGCAGCTCGGCGCCCTGGATGCGCACCCGCGACAGGTTCTCCGATGTCAGCGTGCGCATGATGCCGGCAATGCATCGCGGATCGCCCGGACAGGCGAGGTAGACGCTGTCGATGAAGTTCTTGTAGCGGTTGTCGTACACGGCCACCTGGGCGCGCGAAGAGCCGCGCTGCATCTTCAGGCCGAGTTCGGCACCGACGCCGGTCTCTGGCTCGAGGTCGGGGTTGGGCGTGATGCCGTAGCTCTGTGCCGTGTTCCGGAAGGCGCCATTGACCTCGTTGTAGTTGGGCGCGCGGTACGAGCGCGCCACCTGGCCATAGGCCATCCATTGGGGCGAGAAGCGCCACTGCGCTGCGAGCTTGGGCGCCCACGCGCCATCGGACTTCTCGACCGCCTGGCGCCCGATAGCCGCGAGCACCGATTGCGCGAGCGCGTCGACCTGCGGCGAGAGCTTGCGCCAGTCGTAGCGCAGGCCGGGCGTGAGCGACAGCGGGCCGCCGGCCAGGCCGGAGATCGTGTCTTGCACGTACAGGCCGATCGTGTCGGTGCGGCCGTTGGCGAAATCGCGCAGCGGGAACTGGTCACCGGCCAGTGTCTTGCCGGTGGTGCCGGTCGTCAGGTTGTGCACCGTCGCATCGCGCAGGTCCTGGGTCTGCTGCCGCGAGGTGTCCAGGCCGCTGACGATGGCATGCGGTGCGCCGCCGGCATCGACGATCTTGTCGATCTGCAGGGCGGCACCGGTGGTGCGTTGAGCGAAGCTGAAGGTCTGGTCGATGTCGCATTGGTTGGCGCCGCCGGCCGCCGCCGAACACGACGCCGAGGTGTTGCTGCGCCGCTGGTGGTTGTCGTTGCGGGTGCGGGCGTCCTGGTGGTGCAGGCGAGCGGTCAGTCGGTCGTAGGCGCCGCTGCCGGGCTTGTGCTCCCAGTCGAGGCTGGCGCGCACCCGGCGCGCGTGGTCGTCGCCGACCATCCGCGTGACGCGCGGCAGCGCCGTCGACAGGCGCTCGACCTCGGTCGCGACCGACAACTCGCGCCCCTCCAGCGCAAGCGTCCACCGCTGATGTGCGTTCGGGCGCTGTACCCATTTGGCCAGCACGCCGCTGTCGTCGATGCTCTGCGGGTTCGGTCGGGTCCGGGTGGCCGACACCGTGTCGACATCGCCCTGGTTGTCGGTCTCTTCGGCGCGCGCAACGGACAGGCCCACCAGGAGTTCGGCGCCGTTGTGCCGATAGGCACCCAGCGTGGTGAGCCTGCGCTCGGCATTGGCGCCGAACCAGCCCACCCGCACCCGCGCGGCGCGCGACTCGCCGACGCGCAGCAGGTCGGTCGGCTCGAGCGTGAGGTAGCCCACCACGCCGGCCATCGCATCGGAGCCATAGAGGCTGGACGAGGCGCCGCGCACGACCTCCACGCGCTTGAGGAAGTCGGGCACCACGCCCAGCGGCGCGGTCATGGTGAAGTTGGTCGGTCCGCCGCCGTTGTAGTAGTCCGTCAGGCGCACGCCGTCGACCAGTTGGACGACGCGGTTGTCTTCGAGCCCGCGGACATTGGGCCGCGTGCCGCCGAAGCGGCGCACGTCGCGTCCCATCGCCACGTCGGGCTCGTCGGCGAACAAGTCGACGGTCGAGCCGATGGCGCGGCGGTCGAGCTGACTGCGGGTGGTGCTGGTCACCGTGGCCGGCACGTCGTCTTCCTTGGACTCGATGCGATTGGCGGTGACCGTGAGCTTGGGCAGCGTGGCCTGCGCCACGGGCTGTGCGGCCTGCGCGAACACGGTGAGGGGTGCGATCAGGGCGAGCCTGGCGGCCAGCGCCAGCGGCTGGTGCACAAAGTGGGCGAACGCGGGGGTCGGGGTCATGGGGATCACGGTGGGGTGCGGGGTCATGCGAACTGCCGTGGCTGGCTGACGGGCGCGGCTGCAGCGGCATGCGGGACCGGCGCACGACGGTGGGTCGTGCGCGGCATGCGGGGCGTGCGGGGCAGGTGCGGCTGTCGCGGGCTGGGTCGCGGCGGGTCTCCGATGGTCCGCGCGGGTACACGCGGCGATGGCTCGGGAGGCTGGCGACAGGCTGGCGACGAGAGGAGCGATGCGGACGGGGCACCCGCATCGGCCGCGCATTCTATACATCAATGCGAATCATTCGCAACAAATAGTTGAGCGACCGCGATGTGTTGCCTGCGGGCTGCAGGGAGCGGGTGGAACGTGCCGGTGACTCGCTCCGGCGGCTCACCCCGCCGGACCCGCGGGTCGCCACCAGACCCCGCGTGGCGCCAGCCGTGATGCCCACACTGACGACCACCGACCCACCACATCGAATACGGCCATGACCACCGAACGCTTGCTGCCGGCTCCTGACGCCGCGCATCCATCACCGCCTGCCGCCGGCGATGGAGCGGCCAGCCGGGTTCACTTCATCGACGCGCTGCGCATCCTCGCGCTGGGCTGGCTGCTGGTCTATCACGTGGGCATGTACTACGTGAGCTGGGACTGGCACATCAAGAGCGCGCAACTGCTGCCTGAGTTGGAGCCGTGGATGCGACTGAGCTCGCCCTGGCGGATGAGCCTGCTGTTCATCGTGTCGGGTGCAGCCACCGCCTGGATGCTGCGCAACCGCGCTGCCGATGGTCCCTGGCTGCGCCAGCGGGCCGCGCGGCTGCTCTTGCCCTTGCTCTTCGGCATGCTGGTCGTCGTGCCGCCGCAGTCCTACCTGGAGGTGGTGGAGAAGGCCGGCTACGAGGGCGGGTGGCTGGCGTTCCTGGGCCTGTACTACCGCGGTTACGACGGCTTCTGCCGCGTCGGCCACGGCTGCCTGATCATGCCGACCTGGAACCACCTGTGGTTCCTGCCCTACCTCTTCGTGTACACGGTCCTGCTGTGGATGCTGCTGCGCCGCTGGCCGCTCGCGCTGGAGCGGGCCGGAGAGCGCCTGCAGCAGTTGCTGGCCGGATGGCGGCTGCTCGCGTTGCCATGGCTGTGGGTGTGGGCGGTGCGCATGGCGTTGGGCGGCTACGGGCAGACCCACGCGCTCGTCGACGACCCGTATTCGCACGCACAGTACCTGCCGGCCTTCGCCTTCGGCGCCCTGGCCGCCACCCAGCCCGGCCTCTGGGCGCGCATGTCCGATGCCCGCTGGTTGGCACTGGCGGCGGCGCTGGGCGGTTGGGCGCTGCGCCTGGCCGCCGACGATGCGCCCATGCCGGTGCGTGCGGCCCTGGTCGGCCTGCAACAGGTGGGGGCGCTGATCGCAGCACTGGGTTTCGCGTACCGCCACCTGGCCGCCGAGCGGGCGTGGCTGCGACGCTGGCAGGAGGCCGTGTTTCCCGTGTACATCCTGCACCAGACGGTGATCATGGTGCTGGCCACCGCGCTGGCGCGCTGGGCGATGCCGCCGGGTGTCGAAGCCGTCGTGCTGCTCGTGGGCACGCTGGTGGTGTCGGTGGCGGGCTGGGCGCTGGCCAGCCGCATCACCTGGTTGCGGCCGTGGATGGGCATGGCGCCGGTGCCCGCTCGCCGCTCGGCGGGTTCGGGTGTAGCCTGTGCATCCTGATGGACAGCGCCGCCGAACCCATCGCAACCGACGCGCCGGCGCCCTGGCCGCGGGGCGTCTTCCTCGCAGCCTGGGGCGTGTTCTGGCTGCTCATGATCACGGTGGCCGTGCAGGAGTACGCGCGTGACGGTCATGGCGAGATCTGGCAGCCGCTGCTCTGGGAAGGCAGCTCCTGCCTGGTGGCCACCGGCATCGTGGCCTGGCAGTGGCGTCGGGTGACAGCCGCAGACCGCTTGCTGGCACGACCCTGGCGCTGGTTCGGGCGCGCAGCCGTGCAGCTGGTGCCGATGGGGGTGGTGTTCGTGGTCGTGGTCTATGCCCTGCGCCACGGCGCATACGCGTGGATCGGGCAGCGCTATGAACACGGACCATGGCCGTCGGTGTTCCTGCACGAGATGCTGCGGTTCTCGATCTTCTTTGCGCTGTTCACCGCAGTGATGTTCGGCCTGCGCTCGCATGCAGCATTGCTGGTCGAGCGGGTGCGCGTCCAGCGGGCGCTCGCGCTGCAGCAGCAGGCCCAGTTGCTGCAACTCACGCAGCAACTGGCGCCTCACTTCCTCTTCAATGCCCTCAACACCATCGCCGCGACGGTGCACGAAGACGC
>JAKLLB010000053.1 GCA_023150345.1 Aquabacterium sp. | reverse complement strand
CGGAATGTCGGCCATCTCGCAGGCTGTGGTGCATAGAACGACACGGGTCCGATCACCGCATATCATCGGCTGCGCGGTCCCGGTAGCCTAATGCAGGCTGCGCCTCAATTCACAGGAGGGCCCCACCGCCATGCGTAGCCTGTCACTCCTGGTCGTTGCCCTTGCGGGCCTCGTCGCCGCCGCGCCGGCAGTCCTCGCGGTGCCGGTAAGCAAGTGCGTCGTGAACGGAACCGTCACCTACCAGCAGGGCCCTTGTCCGTCGGCACAGGTTCGCAGGGAACCCTCACTGGACCAGTTGAACGCCGCGGAAAAGAGGAAGCGTGCGGCAGCCGCTTCGGCTGCCGTGGCAAGTCCGGCCGTTGCGGTGCCGGCACCACCCAGCAGCGGTGCCGTGGCCTCGCGGTTCACTTGTGATGGACGGCAGCATTGCTCGCAGATGCGTTCGTGCGACGAAGCCAAGTTCTTCCTCGCCCACTGCCCCGGCGTCAAGATGGACGGCGACCGGGATGGAGTCCCTTGCGAGAGTCAATGGTGTTCGCACTAGCGCCTGGTCGACACGTCGAGTACGCGCCCGCGCGCAATGAGTCGCACTGCGACATCCGCCAGCAGTCGTGCCACCTCACCCATTGCCCCATGTCGATCAAGCTCCAAGACCAGGTCCGCAAGGACGCCATCGCTTCTATCGAGCGGTATTTCCGCGAGAACATGGACGAGAGGATCGGCAACATCGCCGCCAGCGGCCTGCTGAGCTTTTTCCTCGAGGAGGTGGGGCCGAGCATCTACAACCAGGCCGTTGCGGACGTGCAGGAACGCCTGCAGATGCGCATTTCCGAACTCGACATCGAGGTGCACGAAGATGAGTTCCAGTACTGGCGCAAGTTCGAACGCCCGGGCAAAGGGCGACGGTGAGTGCAGGGCCCCGTTGCGCCGCGGCTAGACTTGCCATGTCCATCGTTCAGGAAAGGGAGCCTGTCATGAGAAGGTTACTGATCGCGGGGGCTGGTTCCCTGCTGGCTTGTGCGGCGCTCGCGCAGCCGCAGCAGCAACAGCCGCCGAACCCGGAGCAGATGAAGCAGATCATGCAGGCCACCATGGGGGCCATGGTCTCCGTCATGGGGCCGATGACCGATGCGGTGATCGACGCCCAAGTCAACGCGGCCGCCAGACCCGAGACCGCGGAGAAGATCGCAGCATTCAAGAAGAACCTCTACGATGCCCTGCTGAAGAAGGGCTTCAATGCGCAGCAGGCGCTGCAGATCGTCATCTCGACCGCGCCGCCGGCGGCGGCGCCCAGTGCGAAGTGAGAGTCGTGCCTGCGGCTGCGCGAACTCGCGCGAGCGCCCGCACGGCGCAGGCAGATAGGCCGTAGCACTGCACATCGTGCGTCGCTCATGCTGCCCAGTGCCTGGCATACACCACGATTGAGCGTCCGCGACGCAACCGCGGCCGATCTTGGGTTGTGCCACGCCTGTCTGGCCGACTCGCAGGATGCAGCGCCCCTGGACCCCGCATTCAAACTGGTTCCGCCAGCGGAGATACAAGAACACATCACGCGCAGCACCGGCGAGGCCGCCTTGCCGAGCCGCGCGTTTCAGATGCAGGTGCTGCGCCTCACGTCAAGCGAGGACGCGGTTGGCTACTGGCACTTCATGGCGGTTCCCAAACGACCCGAAGCCATCGGCGTATCCATCATGCTCATCAGGCCGGCCTATCGCCGGCAGGGCCTGGGTCGCGAGCTGGTCGAGGGCGCCCTGGCCCGATTCGAGCCATCCAAGACCGAACTGTGGGCTCGCGTCTACCTCGGGAACCCCCGAGCCATCGAGTTCTGGGCGGGCCTGGGGCTCGCGCGACTCGTGCGGCTGCACGACACGTATGTTTCGACGCCTGCGGAGCAGCCCAGCATCATCTTGTCCCGGTGCCTGCCCGATCGAGATGGATCTTGCCGCGACCGCAACGCATGACGCCGCCTGTCACGCCGGCATGAAGGAGATCCCCATGTTTCGAACCCTGATGACCGCGGCCCTGGTTGCCGCCGCCCTGCCGACCCTGGCTGCAGACGACGCCTGGGTGGCCGATGCGCGCACGGTGGCCACCACGGTGCCGCCCAAGTTGCTGGCGGCGCTGACCGAAGCCATCCACCGGTCGGGCCCCGAGGGGGCGATTGCCCAATGCCGCGACGATGCGCCCAGGCTGGCCCGTGCTGCGTCCGAGCAGACCGGCTGGGCGGTCCGCCGCGTGAGCCTGAAGCCGCGCAACCCGAAGGCCGTGCCCGACGCGTGGGAGCGGGCCACCCTGGAGGACTTCGACCGTCGCGCCGCCGCCGGCGAGTCGCCGGCCGCCCTGGAGCGTGCCGAAGTGATACAGGACGGCGGCCAATCGGTGCAGCGCTACATGCGCGCGCTCCCGGTGCAGCCGCTGTGCATGAACTGCCACGGCCCGGTCGAGCGGATGACGCCTGCGGTGATGTCGCAGCTCAAGACCCTGTATCCGAGCGACCAGGGCGTGGGTTACGCAGTGGGCCAGATCCGCGGTGCGATGACGCTGCGCAAGCCGCTGCCCTGAGCACAAGCGGCATCGACGGCCGCGCGTGCCGTTGCGCGCGCGTGCACAGCTGTTCAGCCCTTCATGGGACAACGGCCCGACGGGGGATCCGAACCGTCTGTGTGGCCAGGTGGACTTCGCGCAGAAACAGCGCGAGGCCGACCACCAACGCCAAGGTGGCCCCGGTGAACAGGATGCCGGCCAACCACATCAGCGGTGCATTGAGAAAAACCTCGATGAACAGCGCCGCCACCACCATGCACACGAGCAGCGCCGCCAACGTACAGGCCGTGATGGCGGCGCTGGCCAGTTGGCGCCTGTGGTCCAGGCTGTGCAGTTCCGCGTCGATGCCGGCGGCGTTCTCCAGTACCGTGGGGCGCGGGTCTTCGCTCAGGCGCCGTCCGCGGTCGATGATGCGCGCCAGCCGCCCGGCCATGACATTGAGCATGCCGGCTATCCCGGTGAGCAGGAACACCGGGCCCAGCGCCAGCTGAATGGCCTGCGGTACGTCGTTGATGTTGAGGATGGGCGTGGCGATGGTCGGCTCCTCGGCGGTGCGGTTCAACCGCCGGCCGGCGGTTGCCACAGCTCGATCTTGTTGCCTTCGGGGTCGAGCACCCAGCCGAACTTGCCAAATTCGGACTCCTCGACCTTGTCCTGCACCGCGCACCCTTCTTCGCGCAGGGCGGCCAGCAGTGCATGGAGGTCGGCCACGCGAAAGTTCACCATGAACGGCGCCGCGCTGGGGGCGAAGTACCCGGTGTCGTCCTGGAACGGGCTCCAGATCGTGGTGCCGCCGGCCGGGTTGTCGTCGGCCCAGCGGAAGGCCACGCCGCCCCAGTCTTCCAGCTTCAGGCCCAGGTGCGTGCGATACCACTCGCCCAGGGCCTTGGGGTCTTTCGCCTTGAAGAAGATCCCGCCGATGCCGGTGACACGCTTCATGGATGGCCTCCGTGGCGGCCGAGCGCCGCTGAACCACTCCGCGTGCACCACCCCCCGGCCACTGGACCGTGACGCGACGGGCTCGGATGCACGCAGAGCTGCCGGGCATCGTACCCGAGCGGCGCTTGGCGCGCTTGCTCTGCGCGAGCAGCCCGGTGCCCCGCTCCGGCGTAGGAAATCAGGCGGCCAGCACCGCGGCTGGACCGCGACGCGCCAGCTGCCCGTACAGGTCCTTGGGGTCGGGCATCGACGGGATGAGGTCCAGCGCCTGGCCCAGGCCCAGCTCGCGCGCGGCATCGCCCAGCCAGCGCAAGGCAGAGTAGTCTTCGAGCGCGAACCCGACAGAGTCGAACACCGTCACTTGCCGATCATGGTCGCGGCCGCTGACGTTGCGTGTCAGCACCCGCCACAGTTCTATCACCGGGAAGTCGGCCGGCATCTGCTGCAGGTCGCCCTCGATGCGGCTCTGGGGCTCGTACTCGACGAAGACCTTGGCCGCCTCGAGCACGCCCCGGTGCAACTCGGTCTTGCCCGGGCAGTCGCCGCCCACGCCGTTGATGTGCATCCCCGGCTCGACCATTTCGGGCGTGATGATCGTGGCGCGGGTCTTGTCGGCGGTGACGGTGGTGACGATGTCTGCACCCGCGACCGCCTGCGCCGTGCTGCCGCACACCCGCAGTGCGAGCCCAGGCACGCCGGCGAGATTGCGCTGCAGCTTGCGGGTGGCCGCCACGTCGATGTCGAACAGGCGAACTTCACGCACGCCCAGCAGGTGGTGAAACGCGAGCGCCTGGAACTCGGCCTGGGCACCGTTGCCGATCAGCGCCATGGTGCGGCTGTCGGGTCGCGCCAGTGCCCGCGCGGCGACGGCCGAGGTGGCCGCGGTGCGCAGCGCGGTGGTCAGGGTGAGCTCCGACAGCAACTCGGGGTTGCCGGTGGCCACGTCGGCCAGCACGCCGAAGGCCATCACTGTGGGCAGGCCATGCCGGCCGTTGCGCGGATGGCCGTTGACATACTTGAAGCTGTAGCGCGACGCATCGGCAATCGGCATCAGCTCGATCACGCCGTCGGCCGAGTGGCTGGCCACGCGGGCGGTCTTGTCGAACTCGCTCCAGCGGCGGAAGTCGGCCTCGATATAACCGGCCAGTCGCTCGAGCGCGCGGCCAATGCCCTGGTGGGCCACGATGCGGGCCACGTCGGTAGGGGTCAGCAGGGTGGTCATCGTCGTCTCCGGTGGTGCGGCGGCGAGTGCAGCCATGGACGGCATTGTTCGGGCGGTCGGCGGCAATGAATAGTGTTCAATTCGCTGCGTTTTCGCCAGATTCTTGCCATAATGGCAGCGCCTGCTACCACTTTGCGCAAGCCCAGTCCCCAACTGGCGCCGGCACGCTTGCCCGATGGACACACTGGACCAGCAACTCATTGCCCTGCTGCGCGTGGACGCGCGGGCCAGCGTGGCCACCCTGGCGCACAAGCTCGGCGTCTCGCGCGGCACGGTGACCAACCGGTTGCGCCGGCTGGAAGACGACGGCGTGATCGTCGGCTACACCGTACGCCTGCGTCCCGACTCTCAACCCGCACACATCACCGCCTGGACCAGCATCACGGTCGAAGGCAACCAGACCCGCAAGGTGATCAGCATGCTGCTGGGCGAGCCGGGCGTTGCGGCCATACACGACACCAATGGCCGCTGGGACCTGCTGGCCGAACTGCGCTGCGCCAACCTGAAGGAACTGGGCAACGTGCTCGAGCGGCTGCGTCTGATCAAGGGCATCGGCGCCACCGAGACCAGCATCCACCTGCAGACCTACAAGCTGGCGTGACAGCGCCGTGCTCCGCGGTGGCGCGATTCGGCCACGTGGGCGACAGGCTGTACCACCGTGACACAGGCACGCCCGGGTAGGTCCGAGGCTGCCCTGGACGCACCTCCACCCTTACCGTCGATCCTGCCCGCAGCCGCGCCTGCACGCGTCGAGCCGCGGCGGTTGTTCGACTACCCAGGAGACCCTCATGCGCCCCTCATTGATCCACCTGCTGGTGGCCGGTACGCTCGGCGCCGGCACCGTCCATGCCGGCGTCACCGACGCCATGATCGAGAACGATGCGGCCACGCCCGGTGACGTGCTGTCCTGGGGCATCGGCCCGCAGGGACAACGCCACTCGCCGCTCAAGCAGGTGAACACCACCAACGTGAAGCGGCTGGTACCGGTGTGGTCGTTCTCGTTCGGCGGCGAGAAGCAGCGCGGCCAGGAGTCGCAGCCGCTGGTCTACAACGGCCGCATGTTCGTGACCGGCTCGTACTCGCGCCTATACGCGCTCGACGCGCGCACCGGCAAGAAGCTGTGGAAGTACGAGCACAGGCTGCCCGAGGGCATCATGCCGTGCTGCGACGTCATCAACCGCGGCGCCGCGCTGTACGACGACATGGTGATCTTCGCCACGCTCGACGCGCAGCTCGTGGCCCTCAAGCAAGACAGCGGCGAGCTGGTCTGGAAGGAGAAGATCGACGACTACCAGGCCGGCTACTCGGCCAGTGCCGCGCCGCTGATCGCCGGCGGCCTGTTGCTCACGGGCGTCTCCGGTGGCGAGTTCGGCATCGTCGGTCGCGTCGAGGCGCGCAACCCCAAGACCGGTGAACTGGTGTGGGTGCGCCCGACGGTCGAGGGCCACATGGGCTACAAGTTCGATGCCGCCGGCAACAAGGCCGAGAACGGCGTGTCGGGCACGGCCGGCAAGACGTGGCCCGGCGACCTGTGGAAGACCGGCGGCTCGGCCACCTGGCTGGGCGGCACCTACAACGCCAAGACGGGCCTGGCTTACTTCGGCACCGGCAACCCCGCGCCGTGGAACAGCCACCTGCGCAAAGGCGACAACCTCTATTCCACCTCCACGGTGGCCATCGACATCAAGACCGGCCAGATCGCCTGGCATTACCAGAACACACCGAACGACGGCTGGGACTACGACGGCGTCAACGAGTTCGTGACCTACGACGACGGCGGCCGTGTGCTCGGCGCCAAGGCCGACCGCAACGGCTTCTTCTACGTGATCGACGCGAAGAACGGCAAGCTCGAGAACGCCTTTCCGTTCGTCAAGAAGATCACCTGGGCCAGCAGCATCGACCTGAAGACCGGCCGGCCGAACTTCGTGCCCGAGAACCGCCCCGGCGATCCGACCGCCGGTGGCGACGGCAAGAAGGGCAAGTCGGTGTTCGCCGCGCCGTCGTTCCTGGGCGGCAAGAACCAGATGCCGATGGCCTACTCGCCGCAGACCCGGCTGTTCTACGTGCCCTCAAACGAGTGGGGCATGGAGATCTGGAACGAGCCCATCGCCTACAAGAAGGGCGCGGCCTACCTGGGCGCGGGCTTCACCATCAAGACGCTGGGCGACGGCCCGATCGGCGCGATGCGCGCGGTGGATCCGAAGACCGGCAAGATCGTCTGGGAAGTGCCCAACAACGCGCCGCTGTGGGGCGGCGTGCTCACCACCGCGGGCAACCTGGTGTTCTGGGGCACCCCCGAGGGCTACCTGCAGGCCGCCGATGCCAAGACCGGCAACGTGCTGTGGAAGTTCCAGACCGGCTCGGGCGTCGTGGCCCCGCCGATCACCTGGGAAGATGCGGGTGAGCAGTACGTGGCCGTGGCCTCGGGCTGGGGCGGCGCGGTGCCGCTGTGGGGCGGCGACGTCGCCAAGAAGGTCGACTACCTCGAGCAGGGCGGCTCGCTCTGGGTGTTCAAGCTCATGAAGTGAGCGGCCCAACGGCCGCGCGGGTGAAGGTCGCGCCCCGGGGCTCGGCCGATCCGCGCGGCTCTGCCAGCCGCGCTCAGTCGAGTCGCCGGGCCAGCCCCAGGCGTTCGACCGCTCGCCGTTCGCTGGCATAGGCCGTCCGCAGGGCCTGCGCGTAGTCGTCGGGCCCGAGATAGGCCAGGTCCTGGTCGTAGCGGGCCAGTTCGGCCAGGTGGGCCGGGTCGTGCATGGCCGTCCGGAAGGCCTCGTGCAGGACGTGCACGACTTCGTTGGGCAAGCCTCGCGGGCCGGCCAGTCCGTAGGGCGAGCTCGCAACGATGCCGTGGCCGAGCTCGCTGAGCGTGGGCACCTGCGGCCAGCGCCGCGTGCGCTGCGCGCCGAAGGTCACCAGCAGCCGCAGCTTGCCGTCGTCCACGAAAGGTGCGTAGCCGTTGGAGTTGACGCCGACCATGACCTGGCCGGATGACACGGCCAGCATCTGCTCGGCGGTGCCCTTATACGGAACGTGGATCCACTCGATGCCACGCCGCGAGAACAGCTCGTCGAGCACCAGGTGGGGCGTCGTGCCCACGCCGTTGGTGGCCACGGTGAGACGGCCCGGGTGGTCCCGGCCCCAGGCGAACACGTCTTCAAGTGACTTCAGCGCACTGCCGGTGGGCACCAGCATGCCGAAGGTGACGCCGCTGATCTGGATGATGGGAGTCGTGTCGCGGATCGGATCCCAGAGCAGTTTCTGGATGAGCGGGGCCCGCAGAACCGGCTGCGGCATCTGCGCGATGGTGTAGCCGTCAGGCGATGCCTGCTGCAGCACCGGCATGACCAGCGTGCCCCCGCCGCCGGCCCGGTTCTCGACGATGACGCGCTGCCCCAGGTGGCGGCCGGCGAGCTCGGCCAGCAGGCGCAGGGTCAGGTCAGTGGCGCCGCCGGCCGGCCAGGGCACCCACAGGGTGATCGGATGCTGCGGATAGCGCGACGGCGGCAACGCCTGCGCACGCGCCGCGCTGGCGCCGGCCAGCGGGGCCAGCATGCCGCCTGCCAGGTGACGCAGCACAGTGCGCCGGGTGGTGGTGTGTGCCACGGGTGTCACTCCTTGCGATGGCCGGGCCTGCACAGGCTTGCCGGGTGGGGTCGGCGCCGGGGGCATCACGCTGCCCCTGCGCCACGGCGCGCCAGGGCGCCCACGCTGCGCTGGGGGTCGTAGCCCCACACCGCCAGTGCAAAGCTCACTGCCAGCGTGCCCCACACCACCCACGGTGCGTGGCCCGGGTCCTGGCCGTACAGCGCGTAGCGCAGCCACTCCACCGCGTGCGTGAACGGGTTGAACCGGGCCACCTCGTAGACCCAGTTCGCTGCCGACTCCTCCAGCTTCCACAGCGGGTACAGCGCGGTGGACATGAAGTACATGGGGAAGATGACGAAGTTCATGGTGCCGGCGAAGTTCTCGAGCTGCCGCACGTGCACCGACAGCAGCAGCCCGAGCGCGCCGAGCATCAGGGCACCCGATGCGGCCGCCAGCAGCGCCATCGGCGTGGTGGCGCCCAGCGGCAGCGGCGTGCCCAGTGCGGCCGCCACCGCCACGAAGGCCAGGGCCTGAACCAGCGACAGCACCGCGGTGGCGCTGAGCTTGGCCGCCAGGATCCACCAGCGCGGCAACGGCGCCACGAGCAGCAGCCGCATCAGCCCCATCTCGCGGTCGTAGACCATCGCGAGGCTGGACTGCATGCCGTTGAACAGCAGCACCATGCCCACGAGGCCCGGTGCGATGTAGACGTCGTAGGGCACATACGTGTCGTAGGGCGGGGCGATGGCCATGCCGAGCACGTTGCGCAGGCCCGCCGCGAACACGGCCAGCCAAAGCACCGGACGCACGACGGCCGAGGCCAGGCGCCCGGTCTGGCGACTGAACTTCAGCAGTTCGCGCGCCACGATGGCCCACCAGGCCCGCAGGGCATGCCGCATCACGGCTCCCGTGCCCTGCACAGCCGCTCGGCGGCGTCGGCGCCCAGCGTGTCGAGCACATCGCGCGGGTGCAGCACGCCGTCCACCGGCGCCGTGGCCACGACCGACTGCCCGTCGCCCAGCAGCAGCGGCTGGCGCAACTGGCCGTCCCACGGCCGCAGGCCGAGCGCCACGCCCTTGCTGCCGTCGACCCGTGCCTCGGCCAGTGCCTGGTGCACGGCCGCCGCCGGCCCGTGTGGGGCCTTCAGCACCGCCGCGACCAGCAGCCGCCCGCCGATCCAGGCCGCCCAGTCGTGGGCTTCCATGCGCCGGGCGGCGCTCTTGGCGAGCCGGCGCGACAGTTGCGGTGCGCCGTAGCGGTCGTAGCGGCTCGACCAGCCCAGCGCCACCAGCCCGCCGTCGCCCACCACGGGACGCGGCGCTGCGGTTCGGTAGGGCAGCGACTGTGCGAACTCGCCATCGGCATCGACGACCCAGACCACGTCGTGCTCGGCCCCGGCGGCACGGGTCAGCAGCAGCGGATTGGCCAGGTCGCGCTCGCGCGGATCGGCCGACAGCTTGAAGGGCCGCACGGCCACGAGCTTCAGGCCATAGCGGCGCATCGAGGTCTGGACGGTGGCCGCGCGCATGCGGTCGGCCTCGGTCGGCCCGGTGAGCAGCAGCACCTGGCTCCAGCGGCGTGCCACCAGCAGCTGGGCCAGCGCGTCGGCGCGCATGCGCTCGCTGGGTCCCAGGTGCCACAGGTTGCGCCGGCAGCGGGCCTGTCGCAACTCGTCGTCGGCGGCGCCGACGTTGAGCACCGGCAGCGGCGTGGCCTCGGCCGCGGCCAGGGTCCAGGCCGCCGGCAGGTCGACCAGCAGCGCCACGGCACCGTCTCGCGTCGCCCGGGTGGCCGCGTCTTTCGCCGACTGGGCGTCGGCCACCTCGACTGCCTGCACATCCAGGCGAACGCCTGCAGCGTCGAGCTCCAGCCGGCTGTCGGACAGCGCCAGGCGCAGGGCGTCGATGGCCGGGCCCGCAGGATGGCCCAGGATGGCCCGCTCCAGGCGCGATCGCTCCAGGCGCGCATCGTCGGCGGGGGACAGCCAGACGAGCTTGAAGGTCGCGCCGCTGGCGGCCAGCGGCATCAGCAGCATGACCAGCAGCGCCCGGGCGCTCGGCCCGAGCCCGCGGCGATCGGCTCGGTCGGTCATTCGATCACCACCGCCGTGTGCGGCACGCGACCCACGCGCACCGACTTCAGCGGCCGCGCGGTGGCGGTGTCCACCAGCGTGATGTCGTCCGACAGGCCGTTGACAACAACGAGCGTTCGTTCGTCACGTGTCAGCGCCACGCCCCAAGCGCGGCGCCCTGCCAGCGCGAGGTGGGTGACCGTGCGGCTGGCCGCGTCGACGAAGGCGACATGGTTTGCTCGACCCAGCGCCACGTAGGCTCGCCGGCCGTCGCGCGTGAATGTCAGCCCCACCGGTGTGATGTCGGCCGGTCGGACGCCCTTGACCTCGAAGCGCAGGGTTGCGAGCACCGTGTGGGTGCGGGTGTCGATCACGCTGACGCTCGCATCGAGCTCGTTGCTCACCCACAGCTGGTTGCCGTCGGGCGTGAGCGCCAGGCGGCGCGGGCGCTTGCCCACGGCGATCTGCGCCACGATGCGCCCGCTGGCCACGTCGACCGCCTGCACCCGACTGGCGACCTCGGAGGTGACGTAGACCGTCTTGCCGTCGGCCGAGAGCTTGACGCCCTCGGGTTCGCCGCCGACCGCGACCGATGCCTGCCGCTTGCCGCTGGCCATGTCGATCACGCCGAGCTCACCGTCTTCCTCGTTCGAGACGAACAGCGTGCGGCCGTCGGCCGACAGGTCGAACAGTTCGGGGTCCTCACCCAGCGGCACCCGCCGCACCGAGCGCCGGCTGGCCAGGTCGATCACGTCGGCCTGGTGCGCGTCGCTGCAGGCCACGAGCAGCTGGCGGCCATCGGGGCTGGGCTGCATGTGCCGCGGTCGCTTGCAGGTCGGCACCGTGCCGATGACCGCCTGCGTGCGCAGGTCGACCAGCGTCAGCGCATGGTCTCTCTCGCTGGACACCCAAGCAGTGCCTTGGGCGCGGGCCAGCGGACTGGCGACGGCGATGACGCCGGCTATGACGATGGCGGGCCAGCGCCGCGGCCGGTGCGGTGTCGGATTCATGGGGCCGTCTCCTCGTTCAGCGCCACGGTGCGTGTGGCCTGTATGAAGCCATCCTCGAGCGAACTGCCGCCCAATGCAGCTGCCACGGCCTGCGCTGCGCCATCGGCCAATAGATGACCGCGGTGCAGCACGAGCACGCGGTCCACCGCCTGCGCCTCTTCCACCAGATGGGTGGCCCACAGCACGGCCGTACCCTGCTCGCGCACGGCCGTGCGCACGGCGGCCAGCAGGTCGCGTCGGCTCGCGGGATCCAGGCCCACGGTCGGTTCGTCCATCAGCAGCAGCGACGGGCGGTGCAGCAGCGCGCGCACCAGTTCCACCTTGCGCCGCGTGCCGCCGCTGAGCGCGCGCGCCGGGCGCGCCAGCTCCGCCTGCAGGCCCAGCGCGGCTGCACCCTGTGCAATGCGTTCGCGCGTCACCGACAGCGGCAGCCCGTGCAGCGCGGCATGCAGCCGCAGGTTGCGCTCGACGCTGAGGTCCAGGTCGAGCGACATGCCCTGGAACACGACGCCCAGGTGGGCCAGTGCCCGAGGCGCCTGGCTGTGCATGGGAAACCCCTGCACCTGCACGCTGCCGGCATCGGGCCGATACAGGCCGGTGAGCAGCTGGAACAACGTGGACTTGCCGGCACCGTTGGGGCCGAGCAGCGCCACCCACTGGCCGGCCGGTATCGTGATCGACACATCCTCCAGGGCTGCGCGGTGGCCGTAGCGCTTGGACAGTCCTGTGGCCTGGAGCGGGGGCGCGGCAGCGGTCATACGACGATCTCTTCACCCGCTGCCAACGGCTGCAGATCGCGGGCGGCGGAGCCCGCGGGCAGCCCCAGCAGGTACTTGCGCGGTGCCGGCACGGCACGCAGCCAGGCCTCGGCACGGGCGTCGAGCGCCTGCCCGGGTTCGAGCAGTACGCAGTCGAGCGCGGGCAACGCGGCTTCCAGACCGCTGTCAGCGGGCGGCCGGCCGCGCAGGTACAGCGCCCGGTGCCCGCTGACGGTGTCGTGCAGACCCAGCGCGATGCAGCTACCGGTCGGCGCGCCAGCCTGCGGCCCGAGGCAACCCGCAGGCGGCGGCCCCAGATCCCAGGCGGTCAACTGCAGGCCGGCATGCCCGCGCACGCAGAAGTCGGCGCTGTGCTGGTCGCCCGCCACCGGCACCAGGTGCCAATGCACGTCGCAGTGGCGCTGCAGCTCCGGCAGGACCGGCATGGCGCTGCTCAGGTTCTCGAACACCGACGGCGTGGCGTAGAGATCGATCGACCCGCCGTTGCGCAAGCCGATCAGACCGGCCACCTGGTCGAGCCGGGCGTCGGTGAGAACCACGGCGTGGGCGGCAGCCGCTGTGCGACGGCCCCGGGCCTCACCGCCGGCCGGTGTGCTGGCGTTGGTGGCGGCGGTGGCGGTGGGATTGAGCAGCACCCAGCCGCCGGCCTTGCGCGGCCGGCGAGCACCGGCGGCGACAGCCAGACTGCCCTGCCCCGGGACCTGGCGGCCATCGTCGAGCACGCGCAGCCTCATCGCCGCGCCGTCCGCCGCTTCAAGGAATCAATGGGCACGCATGTGGCGCAGCTTCGAGCAGCAAGGCCTGCGGGTCGACTCGACGGGTTCGAACAGTTGACACGACACATGCGCTGGCACCGAGCAATTCGCGTGCCGTGCCTGGGCCTTGCCGCACCTGCGCGCTTCGGCGCCTCTGGTCAAGCCAACTGCTCCATCGTGGAGCAGTGTCGCCTCGGATCGGCACAGGGTCCGCCCCTATGCTGTCCTGTGTCCTGGGCTCGGTCAGGCCGGACTCGACGGCTTCCAGCGCAACTTGCGATAGATCGTGTTGCGGCTGACGCCCAGACGCTTGGCGGCCACCGAGATGTTGCCGCCGGCCTCGTCGACGGCCGCTGCGATTGCACGCAATTCGAGTTCCTCGAGCGAAACCGCGGTCGCCGCGGCCGGCGCTTGCGCCGCAGGGCCGGGCGGGGGCTCGGCCAGTGGCCTGCCGGTGGCCCAGGCCGCCATCGCGCCCATGGCCGATGCTGCAGCGGTGGGGGCGGCAACAGGCGCAGCGACGGGGGCAGCGGCAACCGCTGCGGGCGCCGTGCCTGCACGCCGATGGCGGTGCACGTCTTCCAGGAAGTCGTCGGGCAGGTGTTCGCGGGTGATGAGCTGTTGCGCGCCCGCCATCACCACGGCCGTGCGCAGCACGTTGTGCAGTTGCCTCACGTTGCCGGGCCAGGCGTACGACTCGAACAGGCCCAGTACTTCGGCATCCAGGCGGCGACCGCGGTCGGGCTCGCCGGCATCGAGGATGCGGCGCACCAGTGCCACCAGGTCGCTGCGCTCGCGCAGCGGCGGCAGGCGCACGGCCAGGCCGTTGAGCCGGTAGTACAGATCCTCGCGGAAGGCGCGCGCGTCGATCATGTCGCGCAGATTGCGATGGGTGGCGCAGACCAGGCTCACATCCACTGGCAGCGAACGCGCGCTGCCCAGCGGCGTCACCTGCCGCTCCTGCAGCACGCGCAGCAGGTGAGCCTGCAGAGGCAGCGGCATGTCACCGATTTCGTCGAGGAACAGGGTGCCGCCGTTGGCCTGCAGGATCTTGCCCACGGCACCCTTGCGGCGCGCCCCGGTGAACGCGCCATCCTCGTAGCCGAAGAGCTCGGCCTCGATCAGGGTGTCCGGGATCGAAGCGCAGTTCACCGCCACGAAGGGCTGTCGGGCACGCGCCGATGCCTGATGTATCGCCCGCGCCAGCAGTTCCTTGCCGGTGCCGGTCTCGCCGAGCACGAGGATGGGGATGTCGCGGTCGATCACCCGCTGCACCTTGGCCAGCAGCGAGCCCATTTGCGCATCACCCGTGTTCAGGTGCGCCAGGCCGGGGCCGCGCTCGGTGCGGATGCGTACAACCGACTCGGCCGCCGGCCTGTCGGCAGGTTCGGCGTCGCCCGTCGCGCCGGCGGCATCGCCGTCGGCCGAGCGCCCCACAGGCGTGGCGGCCCAGGACGGCCAGTTGAAGCGCGCCTGCAGATGGAACGCGCGGCCACCGCCAGCCAGGGCCACCTGCAACGCGCCCAGCGGGTTGCGAAAGCGGTCGGCCAGACCACCCACCGTGAGCCCGAACAGGGTGCCCAGGGACTGCTGGCGCAACGCAGCTCCTGACAGGCCCAGTTGCTCGAGTGCGCTTCGATTGGCACCGACGATGCGCCCGTCGGGCGCCACCGCCAGGATGCCCTCCATCAGGGTGCCGATGAACTCGGCCCGCGTGTGGAAGTGCAGCCGCATCGCATCGCGGTGGTCGTCGGACAGCCAGTGGTTCTCGATCATCCGCGCCGACATCTTCACCAGCGCCATCGTGTGCTGGTGGTAGCTGCGACGGTCGCCGGTGACGTCGAGCACGCCCAGGATGTTGCCGCGGGGGTCGAGGATGGGCGCCGCCGAGCAGGTGAGGAAGTGGTTGGCGTGCATGAAGTGCTCATCTGCATGCACGAGGGTGGGAACCTCGTCGATCAGGGCGGTGCCGATCGCGTTCGTGCCCTTGGACTGCTCGGACCAGTTCACGCCCGGTTGCAGCGCCACCTTCTGCGCCCGCGCGAGGAATTCATCGTCGCCCACGGAGTGCAGGATGGTGCCCGACGAGTCGCACAGCACCACCATGCTTTCGGTACCGGCGATCTGGTCGAACAGCATTTCCATGACCGGCGCGGCATGGCCGTGCAGGCGTCGATTGCGCTCGCGCACCAGGCTCAGGTCGGGCCGGCCCAGGGGCGAGAAATCGGGCCGCTCGATGCGCGACAGCCCCAGCGCCGCGCAGCGCTGGTGCGATTGCACGATCACCTCGACATGAGGGCCCGGCAGCGCCAGCGACGTGGCGATGGGGCAGTCGAGGTCTCGGCTGCGCCTTTGGCGCGGCGCTGGCGAGGGTTGGGGCGGAAGACTCACGGGCACCTGCCTTCATCGACAGCGTTGTGGCAGATGGCGTGAGCGTCGCCACGCCAGGCGAGGACACCGATGTTAGGGGTTGGGGCGGTGTCCGTGCAAACCCGTACCAACACGACCCCGAGGCGACACGACGGCCGTTCGGCGCCCCGGGAAAACCCGAGTTCTGGTCGCCACATGCGCCGCCCTGGCCAGTCCAGGCGACGAGCCGGGGCTGGCACGGGCGTTGCAACGACAGGTCCGGCGAGTCTTGAACCGAGGAGTACAGCCATGCCCATACCCCAATCCCATCCCCGAACCCTGCGCGCCCTGGCCCGCCCCCTGGCGCTGGCGTGGGCCGCCGCCCTGGCCACCGGCCTGCCCGGCGCACATGCGCATGGCGACGTCACGCCCCAGGCGGTGGACACCAAGACTCTGCCGCAACTGGGCAAGGAGTGGCGCACCGAGAACCCCTACCGCGGCAACGCGGCCGCCATCCAGATCGGCGCCTCGGCCTACAACCAGAACTGCGCCCGCTGCCACGGGCTGGAGGCGATTTCCGGCGGCATCGCACCGGATCTGCGCAAGCTCGACAACGACTGCGCCACCGCACGCCAGCCGGCCAAGAAGGCCGCCTGCGTGGTGGAAATCGACCAGTACTTTGCCGGCAGCGTGCGCCGCGGCAAGGTGCGCAATGGCGCGGTCTACATGCCCCCCTTTGAAGACACGCTCAGCCAGGAGGCCGTATGGGCCCTGAAAGCCTACCTCGAGACACGCCGCGAGAAGCCGCTGTGATGACCCGCCGCGGCACCGAGCCCGCCTACCCCAGCCGGCGCGACTGGCTCGAAGCCGCACTCGCACTGGCAGCGACCTTGCCGCTGGCGCTGGCGCCGCCACGCGTGGTCGCCGCCGAAGGCGAGCCCACGGCTTTGGCGCGCGTGCGCGCCCGCGGGCGGCTGGTCGTGGGCCTGTACCAGGACCTGCCACCCTTCCACGTGGCCGGAGCGGGCATCGACGTCGCCCTGGGCCGCGCGCTGGCGCGTGCGCTCGGGGTCGAGATGACGCCACTGCCCTTCCTGGCCGGCGAGAACATGGACGACGATCTGCGCCACATGGTCTGGCGCGGCCACTACCTGGGCTGGGGGCCGGCCGACGTGCTGCTGCACGTGCCGGTGGACCCGCCGCTGATGAACGCCAACCCGCGCGTACAGATCCTGGCGCCGTATTGGCGCGAGCGCATCGTGATCGCCCGCGACCTTGCGCGAGTGCCGCAGATGCCGGCTCTTTCGGCATTCGAGGGCCAGCGCATCGCCGTGGCCGGGCAGAGCCTGGCCGGATGGTTGCTGCTGGGCGCCGACAACGGCGCGTACCGCGAGCGGCTGTCGACCCAGTGGAAGGACGGCACCCAGGCCGCAGCTGCCTTGCAGCGCGGCGAGGTGGCGGCGGCCGCGGGCATGGCCAGCGAGATCGAGAGCGTGCTCGGCAGGGATGCCCGCTACGCAATCGAGCCCTTGCCACTGCCGCGCGCGCGCGATGGCTGGGCCGTGGGCATGGCCGTGCGCAAGGAAGCCACCGACCTGGCCCAGGCGCTGCAGGCGGCTGTGGTGTCGCTGTCGGAGTCGGGCGAGTTGCGCCAGTTCTTTGCAGATGCAGGCGTGGGCTGGCGTCGGCCCTGAGCTCACATGCGGGCGACCAGCCGCAGCGCCAGCAACCCCTGCCGCGGCGCCCCTGGTTCGAAGAAGCGCCCGTTGGCGTCGTTCACGATGAGGCTGCCGGCATGGTGCCGGTCGAACAGGTTGTCCACGCGGGCCAGCACCTCGAGGTCCAGGCCCGACATCAGCGCCCAGCTGCGGCTGGCGCGCAAGGCCGCCACCGCATACCCTGCCGCGGCATCGGTGTTGCGATCGTTCACCGCCGTGCGCCCGACGCCCCGGGCTTCCAGCGCCCAGTCGCCCCAGGCCCCGCCTTGCCAGGACAGCGCCGTGAACAGCGTGCCGCGTGGCGCGCCGGCCACCCGGTTGCCCGCTGCCACCACGGCCGTGGGCGCATTGCAGGGCAGGCCGGCACACACCTTGAAGGTGTCGCGGTAGACCGCATGCAAGGTGCCCAGCGCCACCTGCGCCTGCCAGGCGCCTGAGCGCCAGCCGGCGCCGGCCTCTGCGCCGCGCCGCAACGTGCGCCCGACGTTCTGGAAGGCCGAGCGGCCGCCCGCATTGGTGGCCACGCCGATCTCGTCGCTCGTGCGCACCTCGAACAGCGCGAGCCGCGCATCCCAGCCGCTGCCGGCGGCCTTGACGCCGGCCTCGGCCTGCGTGCTGCGCTGCGGCTGCAAGGCGGTGTTGAAGCCGCCGGTGCCGTCAACGCGGTAGGCCAGCTCGCCCAGCGTGGGCGACTCGAACCCGCGTGCCAGTGCCGCATGCGCCTGAACGCCAGGTGCCAGCGACCAGCGCAGCCCCAGCACGGGCTGGCTGGCGTGCAGGCGCAGCACGCCGGAGTCATCGCCATTGGACAGGTAATGGTCGTCGGCCGACAGCTCGATGCGCCCGGCGCGCAAGCCGGCGTGCAGGTGCCAGTTCTCACCCAGGGCGACTTCGGCCTGTGCGTAGCCGTCGACGCTGCGCGCTCGATCGACCTCGTCTCGGCGCTGCCGGCCGATCTGCCCCAGTACCCGCTGGGAGTCCGCGCCGGTGTAGTTCTCGTAGCCGCGGCGGTCGTCGCGCTGGTCGTCGATGGCCAGCCCGGCCACCACGTCCACGCCCGGCCAGGCCCAGCGCAGCCGGGCATCCATGCCACCGTAGCCGCGCGTGAAGTCGACCACACCGCCGCCGTGGCGCGGGTTGCCCTGCGTGGCCGCTGCAATGGCCAGGTACTGGGTGACATCGCGCACGCCGGCGTAGGCCGCGAGCTGCGACTCGCGCAGAGGGCCGCCGTCGAACCGATGCTGCCATGCAAGGCCCATCTGCGATTGGCGGGTGGTCTTGCGGGTGTCGAACTCGAGCGCCTGCGGCGTGGTCTGCCGCGCGTCCTGGTCGAACTGTGCCCGCGTCAGGCCCAGCGGGTCCTGTGCGGGCTGGTCCAGGTCGTTGATGCGCAGGGTCCAGCGGTCACGCTCGCCGCGCCAGCCCAGGCGCAGCTGCAACTGCCGCTTGTCGGCCGCGCTGTGCGGCCGGAAGCCGTCGATCTGCATCTGCGCGGCACTGGCGCGCACTTCCCAGCCGCCGGCCAGCGGCGACTGCGCCGTGAGCCGCAGCTGGCGCAGGCCGAACGACCCGGCGTCGACCTCGACCTCGCCACCCGTGCGCGCGGCCGGCGCCGTGAACAGCGCGATCACGCCGCCCGAGCTGTTGCCGTAGAGCACCGAGTATGGGCCGCGCAGCACCTCGATGCGCTGCGCCCCGGCCAGGTCGAAGTGCGACACCTGACCCTGGCCGTCCGGCCCGGCCGCCGGCACGCCGTCCTCGACGAGCCGGATGCCGCGCACGCCGAAGCCGGCACGTGCACCGAATCCGCGGATGTTGATCTGCAGGTCCTGCGCATAGTTGGACCGGTTGCTCACCACGAGCCCCGGCACCCGTGCCAGGCCTTCGCTGAGGTTGATCATGGGGCCAGCGGCGCGCACGACCTCGCGCGGGACGACGTCGATCGCGTAGGGCGCGTCGTCCACGGCTCGCGGCTGCACGCTGCCGCTCACCACGACCGATTGCGGCTCGGCCGCAGTCGCCTGCGCCAGTGCGTGCAGTGGCAATCCAGCCGCGAGGGCGGCCAACCAGTAGGGTCCGATCATGTTCATGGGCGTATCAGATCGCAGGGCGCCGCATTGTGCCTATCCCGCGCAAACCCGCCGCGCCGCGGCCGGCCCTGCGCCAGCCTGGAACACCCGGCTGCGCCGGCGTGCGACAGGCGCTGTCAGCGCCCGCCCTGGTGCCGCTGCGCCCGCGCCGACAGCGCGCCGGGGAAGTACATCGCCGTCAGGCTGCGGCTGTGCACCGGTGAGAACGCGGCGCCGTGCCCCGCGGCGTCGGCGTGGCGGCGCCAGTCGCGCACCCAGTGGATGTCGTCGCAGGTATCGAGCAGGCCGAGGGTCTCGCGGTCGCCCACCAGCACGCCCTGAACGCGCAGGCCATAGCGCTCACGCGCCTCGTCCAGCAGTGCCAGCGTGTCGGGCGTGCAGCCGAACTCGCCGTCGCTCACGATCAGCAGGTCGGCGCTGGCCCAGCGGGCCTCGTGCACGCGGGCGATGGCGCGCTCGATCGGTGCCTGCACGTCGGTGCCGCCATCGAAGGCCTGGCCCATCAGCGCCAGCAGCGCGGCCAGGCCCTCGGGCGTGGGCGCCAGCTCGCGTTCGATGATCTCGTCGGGCCCGCCGAATGCGATGAGCAGGCAGCCGCGGCGCTCGGCATGCGCGGTGCGCAGCGCCTGCAGCGCCACCGCCTTGGCGATGTGCTCGGGTGCGCCGCGCATCGAACCGGAGGTGTCCAGGCACACGATGATGGGGCCGCGCTCGAGCGCCTGCGGCAGCGGCGGCGCCACGGCCACGGCCGGCGGCGCCATGGGGTCGGGGCGCAAGTCGTGCAGCACCGCCTGGGTGTCGTAGGCCAGCAGGCGGGCCTCGGCACGGCGCGCGCGCCACAGCTTGTGCAGCACCGGGTGCAGCAGCATGGCCGCCTCGCTGCCCAGCATGTGCTCGATGCGGTCGGACAGGCGGATGCCGCGCAGCTCGCCCGGCGCGTCGGGCAGGACGGTCGGCACGAGCTTGACGCCCAGCACGCGCTGCAGCGGCGCCTCGCGCGGCTGGGGCGGCAACGCCTGCGGCTGCGCCGCGCGCTCGGCGCGGCCCAGGCGGCGAATCAGCGCCACCAGTTCGGGCAGCGCTCGCAGGCGCTCGGCGATGCGCTGAGCCTCCTGCCACTCGCGGCTGGTGAGGTGGCCGCGCAGTGCATCCCAGCGCAGCTGCGCCAGATCGCCCAGGCCCTGCAACAGGGCCAGGAGCTCCTCCCAGTCGCCCTTCTCCTGCTGCCAGGCTTCGCGGAACTCGATGCTCACCTGCGCGATGGCCGCCTCACGGCTGCACGCCGGTTGCAGATCGACGATGCGGTCCAGGTGCCACAGCAGGGTGCGCAGGACCTGCTCGGCCATGCCAGGCGCGGACGCGCACAGCCTGGGCAATCCCAACTCACCCACGGCCTGGCGCAACGGCTGCGTCGCCGGGGCATCGCCGAAGTCGGCATCGGCGCTGGGCAGATCGCCCGCCAGCAGGGCGTCGCGCCAGATGCGCAGATCGCCCAGGCGAGCCGCCGATCGGCCGGCGCTGGTGATCACGGCCGGCAGCCACAGCGCGCGCGGCAATGCCGCGAGCCGGTCATAGGGCGCATCGGGCGCGGCCATGGCGGGCCGAGTGAACATCAATCCAGGGCGATGGGCGTCGGCACACGGGCTTGCGCCGCATCCGGTTGCAGCGGCAGCCGCTCGAAGCCCGCGCGAGCGGCTGCGAGCCGCGCCCGCAGGGCCTCGGCCACGGCCAGCGTGCGCGCGTGGGCCGCGAACCAGCGCGCGCTCACCGATGGCGGCAGCCACAAGCGCCCAGCCACGATCGCGCGCAGCGCGGCCAGCGCCTGGACGGCCGGCGCGCAGGCCGCATCGGCGCGCGTCAGGACTTCGTCGACCTGGGCCAGCCTCGCCTGGCGGTGCACCGACGAGTACCGCCGGCGCGAGCGTTCCTCGAGCGTGGCCGACACGATGCGCGGCATGCCCTCGGCGTCGCTGCCGCCCAGCGTGCGGGCCAGCGCCAGCTTGCCGGACGCATCGTCGCTTTCGTCAGCCGGCATGCTTTGCTCGAGCTCGAGCTGCTTCTCGAACGCCTGCACGGCTCGCTCCAGCCAGGGCAGTTCGTGCGGCACCGCCTTCGCCAGGTGCTCGTCCACCCAGGCGGCCAGTACGGGAACGGCCTGGGCGTCGTCGCACACCACATAGGGCGCCAGCCACAGATCGAGCGCATCGAGCCGCGAGCGACCTTCGGCGCACGCGGCGCAGCGCATCAGGGCCACCAGCTGTCGCCAGCGGCGGTCGGACACCGACCAACCCTGGCGCGACACCTCGGCACGCAGTGCCTGCAGCGCCGCCATGGCCTCGTCGCCCAGCTCGACCTGCGCGCTGGCGGCCGCGAGCGCTGCGCGGTCGGCGGCGCCTATGGGCTGGGGCGTCGTCGGCGGCGGCTCGCCGCGCAGGCTCACCAGGGCGGCGAAAGACGCCTCCCCCACCGGCGCCACCGGCACGCGCACCAGAAAGCGGTCGTGGAAGGCCAGCAGCGAGTCGTCGGCCGGCGCCTCGTTGCTCGCCCCGACCAAGCTGATCAATGGGGTGCGGACGCGGCCGGTGCCGTTGTCGAACTCGCGCTCGTTGAGCAGCGTCAGCAGGGCATTGAGGATGGCCGAGTTCGACTTGAACACCTCGTCGAGGAAGGCGATGCCGGCCGTGGGCAGGTAGCCGTCGGTGAGGCGTTCGTAGCGGTCGTCCTCGAGCGCGCGCAGCGACAGCGGCCCGAACAGCTCTTCGGGCGTGGAAAAGCGCGTCAGCAGCCGTTCGAAGTAGCGCGCACCGTCGAACACCCGGTGCAGGCGCCGGGCCAGCTCGCTCTTGGCGGTGCCCGGCGGGCCGACCAGCAGCACATGTTCGCCGGCCAGCGCGGCCAGCAGCAGCAGCCGGGTGGCGACATCGCGCTCGAGCAACTGGTGCTCGAGCACCGCCAGGTGCGCGGGCAAGCGCGCGCGCAGGCGGACCAGCGCCGGATCGGGATCGACAGGGGCACCCGTGGCATGCGACATGGCGCGATTTTCCCCCGCGGCGGTCGCTTGCGCGCCCCGGGCCGATCCACTAAGGTTTTGGGTCGAACCACCGGGAGGTGCGCCAATATGGAACAACGTCTGAAGCGCACGCGGTCGTGCGCACTCATGATGGGGCTGGTGCTGTGGGGTCTGCCGGCCGCGGCGTTGTCGCCAGCCTCGGCCATCGGCTGGCGCATCGACGCCAGCGGTCCGCTGACGGCGCAGACCCTGACCCTGATTGCAGAGATGCCCGCGGCCGATCGCGCCCGGACGATCCAGCACTTCGTGGCGGCGCAGTGGCTCGGGCAGTGGTATTGCCCGAACGGGGGCCTGAGCGGGGCGGTTGAGTGGCAGCTGTGCGGCGCGGAGCTGGCCCCCTGGGGCACCAGTGCATCCTCGTCGTGGGTGGGCGTGAACCTGGGCCTCGCGGACACCCAAGCCCTGCGTGGCGTGCAGCTGTGGGCGGGATACGGCGAATCGTCCGCGGAAATGCTGGCCAGCGGCCGCTACCGGCATGCGTACACGCTGGGCCCGGCGGCAGCCTTGACATGGGAGGCGGCGTCCACCGTGCCCACTTCGGGCGGCGCCTATCTCGCATTCAACAACACGTCGGTGGCCCTGCGTGACGCCACTGGTGCGCTGCACCTGGTGTGGGACGACACCCAGCAGGGCTACCATGGCCGGCATGACGGCAGCGCCTGGCAGGTGCAGCCCCTGCCCAAGGTCGGCGCCGGGCGGGTGAGCAAGGTCAGCCTGGCCGCGCTGGCGGACGGCGAGCTGGTGGCCGCCTGGAGCGAGGACGACCGCGGCCAGCGCAGCGTGGTGGTGGCGCGCACCGAAGACGTGCGCAGCCGCTGGACCACGCCACTGGTGCTGGCCACCGGGACTTTCGACGCCCCGGTCGCGCTGCATGTGTACCAGCGGGCCGATTCGAGCGATGGCGCCACCGTGGCCTGGATGGACACGGCGAACAATCGGCTGCAGGTGCGCGCCTGGTCGGGTGGTGGCTGGGCCGCCACCGACTGGAGCCCGGCGGCCTCGCCTGCGGCGGCCACCGCGCAGCCGCATGACGTGGCCCTGGCCGGACGCGGCGCGCGGGTCTGGGCGCTGTGGGAAGACCAGCGCGCCGGTGGCCCGACCGAGATCTACCTGTCGCACTCCGACGACGGCGGCATGACGTGGCAATCCGACCAGCGCTTGCCGCTGGCCAGTGGCAGCGCGGGCGGTGGCGACCCCAGCGCCGTGGTGCTGGCCGACGGCACGCTGCTCGCGGCCTGGCAAAGCCAGGGCCGGGTGCAGTACGCCCGCTCGACAACCAGCGAGGCCACCGCCTTCGGCGCGCCGGTGGTGCTGGGCCAGGGCCTGTTCCCGCATGTGGCGATGCACCCGCGCGGCCAGGTCGCGTTCACCTGGGAACACTTCACCGGCGGCGCCTTCGACGACACCGGCAAGACCGTGGGCAACAGCCTGAGCCTGGACGATCTGGCCACGCTGGACGGGCCGCACGCGATGCCCGGTTCGGCCGAGGTCAAGGCTGCCGTTCAGGCCGCGGTCTGCACGGCACATGACCGCGTCGACGTGTTCTGGATCGACGTGTCGACCACAGGTCAGCGCGTTCTGAAGTGGCGCAGCGGCCGCATGGTCGACTGAACGCGACATTCAGGCGCATGGCGCCGCCCGCAGGCGGCTTTGTGCCAGGCGGGGACAGTGGCGGCAGCGCCGGTGCGTCATCGCCCGGACGGCTGCGCCGGGCGCATGCGGGTTGCGTCCTATGCAGCATCGAACATATCGCCAACCCAGCGCTCAGCCGGCCAGAATCGCCGCTCTTGCGCGGTGCCACGGACGGGCCGCGCTGCACGAAGGCCGGGATGAATGCATTCGAGGAGAGTTTGGGCCTGGCCCTGCAGATGATCGGCGGCGCCGATCCTGCGCTGTGGAGCATCGTCGGGCTGTCGTTGCGGGTGAGCGCCACTGCCTGTGCGCTGGGCGCGGGCGTCGGCCTGCTGCTGGGGGCCTGGCTCGCGGTCGCGCGATTCCCGGGCCACGCGCTCGTCGTGGGCCTGGGCAACACACTGCTGGCGCTGCCCTCGGTGGTCGTGGGGCTGGTGGTCTACCTGCTGCTGTCGCGCTCGGGTCCGCTCGGGTCCTGGGGCATCTTGTTCACACCGGCAGCCATGGTGGTGGCCCAGTCCATCCTGGTGGTGCCGCTGATCGCCGCCCTGTCGCGCCAGCTGGTCGAAGATGCCTTGCGCGAGGGCGGCGACGAACTGCGCGCCATGGGCGCGGGGCGGTTGCTGACAGCCTTGCTGCTGCTGGTGCACGAGCGCCTGGCCGTGCTCACAGTGCTGCTGACCGCCTTCGGGCGAGCCATCGCGGAGGTGGGGGCGGTGATGATCGTGGGCGGCAACATCGATGGCGTGACCCGGGTGATGACCACCGCCATCGCGCTGGAAACAAGCAAGGGCGACCTGCCGCTGGCGCTGGCGCTGGGCGTGGTGCTGCTGGGGGTGGTGGCGCTGGTGAACGTGGCCGTCGGTCTGACGCGGCGATCGCCCTCGGCCTGGGTGGGGGCGGCGGCGTGAGGGCGCCGGCCGCAGCGCACGCCACCGGCGGACAGTCCCCGTGGTCGCCGGCCGGCCGTGAGGCGGCCGCGGCGGCGCTGATCACACTGCGCGAGGCCAGCGTGAACTACGGCCCGGTGCAGGCGCTGCGCGAGGTGAACCTGACGCTGCATCGGGGCGACCGCCTGGCGCTGGTGGGCGCCAACGGTTCGGGCAAGACCACCTTGCTGCGCCTGTTGATCGGCCTGCTGCCGCACCAGGGCGTGCGGCAGTTGCATCCGGCCGGCACCGACGGCCGCCGGCCGGTGACGGCAATGCTGTTCCAGCGCCCTTTTCTGCTGCACCTGAGCGTGCGTTACAACCTGCATCTGGCCCTGTGGTTGGCCGGCGTGCCCGCAGCCGAGCGCTCGGAACGGATGGCCGATGCGCTGGCGCGCGTGGGTCTGCTGGACCTGGTCGACCGGTCGGCGCGCGCGTTGTCGGGCGGCCAGCAGCAGCGGCTGGCCCTGGCCCGGGCCTGGGCCGTGAGGCCCGACATCCTGTTCCTGGACGAGCCCACCGCCAGCCTGGACCCTGGCGCCAAGCGCGAGGTCGAAGCCCTGATCGAGGCCTTCGGCCGCGACGGGCTCACCCTGGTGATGAGCTCGCACAACCTCGGCCAGGTCAAGCGCCTGGCCAGCCGGGTGGTCTACCTCGATGCCGGTCGGCTGCTGGCCGACCGCAGCGTCGACGACTTCTTTCATCACGACCGGTTGCCGCCCGAGGCGGCGCAATTCCTCAAAGGAGAACTGCCATGGCACTGAACCCCGCCAACGGGCAGCGCAGCCGCCGCGCCGCGCTGCATCGCCTCGGCGCCACCGGCCTGGTCGCGCTGTGCGCGCTGCTGGCGCACGGCGCGCAGGCGCAGGAGAAGTTCATCGTGGTCGCCTCGACCACGTCCACCGAGCAGTCGGGCCTGTTCGGCCACCTGCTGCCCCTCTACAAGGCTGCCAGCGGTACCGAGGTGCGCGTGGTGGCGCTGGGCACCGGGCAGGCACTGGACATGGGCCGACGCGGTGATGCCGACGTGGTGTTCGTGCACGACACGGCGGCCGAAACGAAGTTCGTCGCCGATGGCTGGGGCCTCAAGCGCATGCCGGTGATGTACAACGACTTCGTGCTCATCGGCCCGAGCGCCGATCCCGCCAAGCTGCGGGGCGCCGACATCGTGGGCGCATTGCAGAAGCTGGCCGGCGCGAGCTCGGTTTTCGTATCCCGTGGCGACAAGAGCGGCACCCATGCCGCCGAATTGCGCTACTGGAAGCAGGCGGGCATCGACATGGCCGCAGCCAAGCCGGCCGGCTACAAGGAATGCGGCTGCGGCATGGGTCCGGCGCTGAACATGGCAGCGTCCACCGGCGCTTATGTACTGGCCGACCGCGGCACCTGGCTGAGCTTCAAGAACCGGGCCGACCTGGCGGTGCTGGTCGAGGGCGACAAGCGACTGTTCAACCCGTACGGCGTCATCGTCGTCAACCCGGCCAGGCACCCGCACGTCAAGCTCGCCGCGGCCCAGGCCTTCGCCGACTGGGTGGTCTCGCCGGCCGGCCAGTCCGCCATCGCCGCCTACACGATCGGCGGCGAGCAGCTGTTTTTCCCGAGCGTGGGGCAGTAGTCCGACCGTCGGTGCCCCACCCCCGGGAGAGGGGTTCGCATCGCGCTGTGCACTCGGACGCGCAGCCTGTTCCGCGCGCAGCCGGTAGTGCTCCACTCTGGAACAGCACCATGCGGTGCAGCCGGCGTCGCAGGCCGGGGCCCGCACGTCAGTCCTGCCACACCGGCACCCGTCCCAAAGCCCGACAGGCTCCTAGGGTAACCCCCGGGTTTGCACGCCGCTGGCTATGCAGATGATTGCATAGGCCTGAGCGGCAGTTAGGGTTGCGCGCTCGGGCTCCCATCCCACCAGGAGACCACGCGCCATGCAGAAGAGCCTGCACATCGCCCCGGAAAAGTGCACCGGGTGTCGGCAATGCGAGATGGCTTGTTCGTTCGAGAACTACGGCGTATACGCCACGGCCAAGTCGCGCATCAAGGTGTTCGACTTCCACCACACCGGGCGCAAGGTGCCCTACACCTGCACGCAGTGCGACGAGGCCTGGTGTCTGCACGCCTGCCCGGTCGAGGCCATCACGGTCGACGCCGGCACCGGCGCCAAGGTGGTCAACGAGACCACCTGCGTGGGCTGCAAGGTCTGCACCATCGCCTGCCCGTTCGGCACCATCAACTACGTGCAGGAGACCGGCAAGGTGCAGAAGTGCGACCTGTGCGGCGGCCAGCCGGCCTGCGCCGAGGCGTGCCCCACCGGTGCCATCACCTACATCGACGCCAACTGGACCGGCCTGGACAAGATGCAGGCCTGGGCCGACAAGCTCGGCAACCAGGCTGCAGCCTGAGCCAACCGAAGGAGCACACACATGAGCTGGGCAGGCAAGATCCTCCGCGTCAACCTCACCACCGGCCAGGTGGCCAGCGAGCCGCTGAACATGAACTGGGCGCGCCAGTACCTGGGTTCGCGCGGATTGGCATCGAAATACCTCGTCGAGGAGGTCGACCCCAAGGTCGACGCGTTGAGCGAGTCGAACAAGGTCATCTGGGCCACCGGGCCGCTGACCGGCACCATGGCCTCCACGGGCGGGCGCTACACCGTCGTCACCAAGGGTCCGCTGACCGGCGCCATCGCCTGCAGCAACTCGGGCGGCTACTGGGGCGCCGAGCTGAAGATGGCCGGCTGGGACATGGTCATCTTCGAAGGGCGCTCGCCCAAGCCGGTCTACCTGTCGATCGAGGACGACAAGGCCGAACTGCGTGACGCCGCCCACCTGTGGGGCAAGAGCGTGTGGGAAACCGAGGACCTGATCCACAAGACCCACCAGGATCCGCTGGTGCGCATCTCGTCGATCGGGGTGGCCGGCGAGAACCAGGTGCTGTTCGCCGCCGTCGTCAACGACCTGCATCGCGCCGCCGGGCGCTCGGGCGTGGGCGCGGTGATGGGCAGCAAGAACCTCAAGGCCATCGCGGTGCGCGGCACCCAGGGCGTGGGCAACATCGCCGACCCCAAGGGCTTCATGAAGGCGGTGGCCGAGAAGAAGAAGATCCTGGCCGACAACGCCGTCACCGGACAAGGCCTGCCCACCTACGGCACCCAGGTGCTGATGAACGTGATCAACGAGATCGGTGCGCTGCCCACCCGCAACCACCGCGACGTGCAGTTCGAGGGCGCCAAGGACATCTCGGCCGAAGCCATGGCCACGCCACGCGCCAGCGATGGCAAGAAGCACCTGGTCACCAACCAGGCCTGCTTCGGCTGCACCATCGCCTGCGGGCGCATCAGCAAGATCGACCAGACGCACTTCTCGGTGCAGAACAAGCCGCAGTACTGGGGTGCCTCGGGTGGCCTGGAGTACGAAGCGGCCTGGGCGCTGGGCGCGGCCAACGGCGTCAACGATCTCGAGGCGCTGCAGTACGCCAACCTGATCTGCAACGAGCACGGCATGGACCCGATCTCGTTCGGCGCGACCGTGGGCGCGGCGATGGAGCTCTACGAGATGGGCGTGCTCACCCAGGAGCAGATGGGCCTGCAGGCACCGTTCGGGTCGGCCAAGGCGCTGTGCGAGCTGGCCGACATGACGGCGCGCGGCATCGGCTTCGGCAAGGACATCGGACTGGGCTCCAAGCGCATGTGCGCCAAGTACGGGCACCCCGAGCTCAGCATGAGCGTCAAGGGCCAGGAGTTCCCGGCCTACGACAGCCGCGGCATCCAGGGCATGGGTCTGACCTACGCCACCAGCAACCGCGGTGCCTGCCACCTGCGCAGCTACACCGTGGCGTCGGAGGTGATGGGCATCCCGGTGAAGACCGACCCGCTGACGGCCGAAGGCAAGCCCGAGCTGGTGATGGCCTTCCAGGACGCCACGGCAACGTTCGACTCGGCCGGCGTGTGCGTGTTCACCACCTTCGCCTGGGGTCTGGCCGACCTGCAGCCGCAGTTGGCCGCGGCCTGCGGGCCCGAGTTCACGCTCGAGAACCTGCAGCTCATCGGCGAGCGCATCTGGAACATGGAGCGCGACTTCAACAACCGCGCTGGCTTCACGGCCGCCGACGACACCTTGCCGCCGCGCCTGCTCAACGAACCGGCCAAGACCGGTCCGGCGAAAGGCCTGGTGAACAAGCTTCCGGAGATGCTGCCCAAGTACTACACCGTGCGCGGCTGGGACACCGAGGGCCGCCTGAAGCCCGAGACCCGCACCCGCCTGGGCCTGTAGACCACCATGAAGCATGTGATCCTGGGCGCCGGCCCGGCCGGTGTGATCGCGGCCGAGACGATCCGCAAGCACGCCCCCGACGACGAGATCGTCATCGTCGGCGACGAACCCGAGGTGCCGTACTCGCGCATGGCCATCCCCTACCTGCTGATGGGCAAGGTGGGGGAGGCCGGCACGCACCTGCGCCATGGCGCCGACCACTATGCGGGCCTGCGCATCGCGCTGCGCCGCGGCCGCGCACTGGAGGTCGACACCGCGGGGCGCACGGTGCGGCTGGACGACGGCCACAAGCTGCCCTACGACCGGCTGCTGGTGGCCACCGGTTCCTCTCCGGTGATACCGCCCGTACCGGGCATTCACACTTCCGGCGTGCACACCTGCTGGACGCTCGCGGATGCGCGGGCCATCCTGGACCTGGCGCAGCCGGGTGCGCGCGTGCTGCAGATGGGCGCCGGCTTCATCGGCTGCATCATCATGGAGGCGCTGGCATCGCGCGGGGTCCAGCTCAGCGTGGTGGAGATGGGCGACCGCATGGTGCCGCGCATGATGGGCCCGGCGGCGGGCACCATGATCCGCCGCTGGTGCGAGACCAAGGGCGTGCAGGTGCACACAGCCGCCCGGGTCGAGGCCATCGAGGCGCACGCACCGCTGCGGGTGCGGCTGTCCACGGGTGCGCATCTCGAGGCCGACCTGGTGATCAACGCGACGGGCGTGCGCCCGAACATCGGCTTCCTGGAAAGCTCGGGCATCCGC
>JAKLLB010000052.1 GCA_023150345.1 Aquabacterium sp. | reverse complement strand
CACGCGCATTTTCTGGCAGGCCGGTCGCCGCGTGAGCCCGGCGGTCGAGCGTGATGGTCCGACGCCAGTGCGGCCGGTGTTCAGCCCGCAGCGGCGCCGGGCGCTAACGCGCCGTGCAGACGTCCCCCATGCGCGCGGTGCGCGATGCGATCAGTTGTGCCAAGCGACGGCGAGGTCTCGCACACCGGGCTCAGCGCCGCGCCGCCGGCGGTGGGTCGAGCGGAAACTGGGTGCAGCCCAGTTGCTGCGAGATGGTGCGGCTGGCCTGGGTGAGCATCTGCACCACCTCGGGTTCGCGGGCCTCGTTGAAACGGAAGGTCGGGTAGCTCACGCTCAGGCCAGCCACCGGCTGGTTCAGGCGGTCGAAGATGGGAACGCCGACACAGCGGATGTGATCGTCGAACTCCTCGCGATCCTGTCCATAGCCCTGGGCGCGGGTGCGCTCCAGCTCGGCGACGTAGGCGGCGTGGTCGGTGATGGTGTTCGCGCGGTAGCGCTTGAAGTCGCACCCGGCGAGGATGCGATCGCGGCGCGCGGCTTCCTCCCAGGCCATGAGCACCTTGCCGATCGCCGTGCAGTGCAGCGGCGCGCGGCGCCCGATGCGCGAGTACATGCCCAGCATGTGCCGCGAGTCGACCTTGTGCACATAGATGATCTCGCTGTCGATCAGCATGCCCAGGTGCACCGTCTCGCCGGTCTGGTCTGCCAGCGCCTGCATGTGCGACTTGGCCAGTTCCACCAAGTCCGGGTACTGCAAGGCCTTGGTGCCCAGCTCGAACAGCTTCATCGTCAAGCCGTAGCGCTCGCTGTCCGACTCCTGGCGCACGTAGCCCAGGCTGCGCATGGTCTGCAAGAACCGGTAAATCGTGGCCTTGGGCATGGCCAGGCGGATCGAGAGCTCGGAAATTCCAGTCTCGTCGCGCTCGGACAGCGCTTGAAGGATGGCAAACACCTTCAGCACCGCCGCGACCGACTCCGGTTGTCGGTTGTCGATAGAGTCGTCGTCCATGTCGTGTTTTGGTTGCCGTGAAAACGGGTTTCAAATTGTATGGCGTACCGGGTGCCGCTCGGTTGTTCCGCTCGTCATGGCGTACCAGCAAGAGCTGGAGAGGCCCAGCGCCGCGCACCGGCGCCGGCGCGAACGCGTGTCGGCACGGTGTCGGCGCTGTCGACACTGAGCCAGTGCTCCGGTGTCCAACCCACATCGGCCGACCACGGAACGCCCGGGCTGGTCGCACGCAAGACAGCCAGCAAGTCGACGGGCACCGCGTTGTGCGTGGACCCGCTGTCGTGAAACCGATCGCCGCCGAGTGAGCGAACCAACTGGCTGGATGCGATCGCCGGCGGCGTGACCCAGGCGTTGTGCGCGCTCACGACCCGCGATTCATGACCGATGCCGATCGAGTAGACGAAGCCGTAGTGGCTGTCGGGCAGTGCCTCGAACAGGTTGTTGTAGACATGCACCTGGCCATAGCGCACACGCGGCGTGCGTTCGCGCACGCCTTCAAACCAGTTGTGGTGCAGGCTCACCTTCAGCCTGCCGGCGTCGGCGGCCTGGGCGTCGCTGTTGCCGATCAGCATCGTCTTGTCGTGGTGGCGGAAGTGGTTCCACGACACGGTGACCCAGTTCGACTGCCGGACAATGTCCAGCAAGCCGTCGTGGCGCTGCACACGTTGCCCCAGCCAGATGGGTTCGGTCGCGTCGGGGCGGTCTCCGTCGTCCAAGGTGCAGTGGTCGATCCAGACATGAGTGGCCGAACGCAGCATGAGCGTGTCGTAGGCCGAGTTCCAGGCGCCCTGCCTGCCGTCGGCCGGATCCCAGGCCGGGAAGTGGTCGTAGGCGTCCGACAGGTGCAGGTTGCGCACGATGACGTTGTCCACCCCGTCGAGCATCAGGCCACCATTCACAAGTGCAGCCTGCGCGCCCACGCCCACGATCGTCGTGTTGGAGGGCACGCGGAGCATCACCACCGCCGCCTGGCGCTGCGCCGAACGCTGGCGGGCCTGCTCGAGCGGCCCGCTGGGCGCGCCGCGACCCCAGCTCGATGGGTCGTAGGTGCGCACAAACGCGTTGGCGTCGAACTCGGGATCGCGGAAATCCGCTTCGCCCAGCGGCCGACCCGCGTCATCGGTGCTGAGATCGATGCGCGCAGCCACGCGCACGATGCGAGGCTGGCGGTCCGGCAGGGCCAATGCGCGGACCAACTCGGCGCGGGTTCGCACCGTGAAGTCACGCTCGGCCGAGGCATCGGCGCCGCCGATGGTGCCGCCTTCGGCACTGCCCCAACCGTCCTGAGCCGGCAGCGTCTCGCGGCCGATGTCCAACCCCGTGCTCACCTGCTGGTTGCGCCACTCGGCCATGCGATTGGCCTCGGCACCCGCGCTCTGGAAGGCGCGCCGCGACGTGGACGCCGCCCACGGGCCGACATGCGCCCCCAGCACGCTGTCGCGCACCACCGCCTGGCCGTTCGGATCACCCGGCCGCCAATGACCCTTGGCGACGCCGGTGTCCCACGCCCGGCCCAACGAAATCGAGCCAGGGGCCAGACCTGCCTCGCCGATCAGCCGACTCGCGTGGACCAGGATGCCCAGTGCGCGCTGCGGCGCCGTGCTGGGTGCCAGGATGTGCCCGCCGTGTCCGGGCGTGCGCCGGCCCGAGCGACTGAGGAGGGTGCTGTCGTCGACGACCAGCGTGCCATCGCCGAAGATGAAGTCCACGTCGCCGGCGATCAGACTCTGGTGCACGTAGACGCGGTCCCCGGTGGTGCTGGCACGAACGTAGAGCGTGTCCTGGTGGCCGAGCAGGGCCACCTCGTGCAGGTGGATGCGGTCGCCCTGCGTCATCAGCGCGACGGCCTGGGCCCCGCCGGATTCCGCAGCCTGGGGCGGATAGCCGACGCCGCGCCGCACGCCAGCCATCGCGTCGTTTTCGACACTCAGGTGCGCGAGCTGGACATCGTCGCTGAACACGCCCAGCGTCGCGCTGCTGGCCGTGCCGTAGGCACCGGCCGCAAGGTCGGGCAGGCAGGGGTTGCCGCTGTCCACGCCTGCGCGCTTGGGCAGCCCGGCGTAGCGGTTGGCGACGATGCGCACGTCGGTCGACCGCAGGCCCAAACCGACCAAGGCCGCCGGCGCCTTGCCGCGCAGGCACACCTGGCCGCGATAGGTGCCGGGTGCCAGCGCGATGACCCAACGCCGCCCGGGTTCACCCGTGCCGGCTGGCGGCAGGGCATCGAGTGCCTGCTGGAGCGTGGCATGGGTGCCGCTGCCGTCGGCGGCCACCACCCAGTCGGCTCGAACGGCCCGCAGGGCCTGCAGCGACGGTGGCGGTGTCCAGGGCGACGGACCCTGCGCAAGGTAGGTGGCAACGGTGTGGCTCGCGGCCTGACCGGCGTCGAGCTGTGGCCGGGGCTGGGCCTGCGCCACGCCGGCCAGTGCCAGCCATGCGAACAGTGCGGCTCTCACGGTGCCATCACGTCGGCCAGGTACAGCCCCGGCTCGCCGGCCTTGTCGCAGCTGAACAGCACCTGCCGCTCATCCGGCGTGAACGACGGATGTGGATGCGTGACCTGACGGTCGCCCTTGTAGACGCGCCAGGAGCTGTCGTGCCGGGCGATACGCCGTGTGGTGCCTTGGCGCAGGTCGAACAGGTGCAGGTAGGGATCGGGTTCGACACGGTAGCCGGCGGTATCGTCCACATCGGCCGGCGTGGCACATCCGTCGCCGACGATCAGGCTCCCATCGTGGTTGCTCATCAGATGCGAGCACGGCGGCATGGTGGCCAGCGCGCGGTCGGCCAGGCTCACCGGATCGAGCGCGCGGATCCAGCGCTCGGACTGCCCCTTCAGGTAGGACACGTAGATCATGGCCGAACCATCGGGTACCCAGAACTCGTGGGTGCAGCTCTCGCCCGCGGCATGGCGCTTGCCGCAGCGCAGGTGGCCACCGTCCTCGCCGACGAACCACATGCGGGCGTCGACCAGGTCGTGCGGCCCTTCGTGGCAGAAGGCCACGGTGGCATCGTCGTTCGGCCGGTACTGCGGATGACCGAGCCAGGTGTCGGTTTCGTGGATGGTCTGCCGTTGGCCACTGGCCAGGTCGATGCGGATCAGACGGCAGCGCGGACGGTTGAAGTACATCTGCCGGAACTTCACCCAGTCGTCCAGCGCGAACCAGTCGCTCGCGCGGATCTCGATGCCCACCATCTTCGTGCAGGCGCTGTTGGCCACCCAGGTGCCGTAGCCCACCCAACCCTCTGGCACGCGGTAAGCCACCTCTTCGTGCAGTGTGTCGAGCTCCAGCCGCACCAGTTCGCGCTTGGCCCGCACGAAGTACAAGTGGCGATCGGCCGGGTCGAGAAAGCCGCCGAACGTGTTTTCGTCCGGCTGGTCGGTGAGTTGCAGGCACTCGCCGCTGCGCAGGTCGAGCAGGTGGTAGTGCCAGTCGGTGTCGGGTCCGAACTCGCCGCCGAAGACCAGCCGCTGGCCATCGGTGGTGAAGCTCTTCTGGTAGAAGTAGGTGCGGTGGCAGGTGACATCCGGTGGCGTCAGGCGGATCACGCGGGCACCGGTTTCCGCATCGGCGCGGGTCTCGAAGGCAAGCTGTCGCCGGGTGTGTTTGGGCATGATCGGATGGCGAAGGTTGATGGCCGCAATGGACGCGCCGGATATTCGCTAGCGCCCATGAATGCGCAGCAGCAGCGCGTTGCCGTGCACCCGCAGCTGCTCGGCCGCCTGCGCGTCGGTGAGCTTGCCGTAGGCCACGCGCTCGAACACGTCACGCAGGAACTTGCGCATGCGCGCATCCTCGAACGCAGGCGACGGGCGGGCGATTCGACCGGCTGCACGCTCGCCGTTCACCTGTTGCCAGGCCTGGGTCTCGAGATCGCCGGCAAGTTGCTCGCTCAGCACCACATCCAGCGCACGTCGCGCACTGGGCAGTCCACGCACGACGGCAAGCGTGCGTGCGGCGGCCGCGTCCGTCAGCAGGTAGTCGAGCAGGCGCACCGCCAGCTCGGGATGGCTCGAACGCCTGCTCACCGCATACAGCATGGCCGGGCGGCCCAGCGCACCGTTGAAGTGCGCACCCGGCAGGCGCAATGACTCGCCCAGAACCAGGCGCTGGTCGGCATCCAGCGTGCTGCGGCGCAGCCGGATCTGGCTGTCCCAGGTGTAGTTGCCGGCCCACAGCCCGCGCACCCAGTCGGGCTGCTGCTCGGTGGGCTTCTCGGCCCCACCCAGGCTCGCACGGTAGGGCAGTGGCGTGGCCACATGCTCATCGGCCAGGCGCCGGAACACGCGCACCCACTCGCGCAACGCGGCCTCGCCAAGGGCCACGCGCGGCTCGTCCGGGTGCAGGTAGCCGGACCCGGTGCTCTGGTGCGTCCAGGCCAGCGACAGCAGGATCATGTCGTAGAGCTCGCCGTCCAGCGGATAGGCCCGCTCGCCCAGCACGCGCCGGAAGTGCGGGCCGGCCTCGAACAGCTGCTGCCAGGTGGTGGGCAGAGGCAGGCCGGCGCGGGCATAGGCCGCGGCATTCCACAGGAACAGCCGAGCCGAGTACGACGGCGGCAGTCCGTTCAGCCGACCCTGCACCTCGCACAGCGCGATGTCGTCGGGGGTGAACTGCTCGAGCGCGATCTGGCTGCGGTGGGCATGCAGGTCGAGGAAGCCGCGGCCGTCGCGGCTGAACATCGCCAGCCACGCCCAGTTGATCTGCATGAGGTCGGGCTCGGTGCCACCGACCATCTGCATGGTGAGCTTCTCCAGGTACCCGTTGAAGCCCATGTACTCGGCCTTGATGCGCACCCCGGGGTTCGCTGCCTCGAAGGCGGCGAGCGCGTCCAGGGTGCGGCGGTGGCGCTCACCGCCGCCCCACCAGCCCACGCGCAGTTGCACCTCGCCCCCCGTCGCGGCCCGCGCGCCGCACGGCACGGCCGCCGCCGCCGCGAGCAGGTCGCGGCGGCGCAGACCGGGGTGTGGCCGCTGCGTCATGCGAGCAGTGACGCACCGGTGTCGGCGTCGAACAGGTGCACGGCCTCGCCCTGCAGGTGCAGCTCCAGCGGCCGGCCGGGCTCGCCGCCCACCAGCGCGGTCGCCATGGGTGCATCGGCGGGCATGCGACAGGTGAAGGGCAATCCGCCCAGCGTCACGTGCAGGTAGATCTCGCTGCCCATGTGCTCCGCGAAGCGAAGTTCGGCGCGGACGGCTGCAGAGGGTGCGGCAGGCTGCTGCGGGCCCATGTGCTCGGGCCTCAAGCCCAGCTGCACGCGTGCGCCGTCGGGCAGCGCCAGCCGTGCCGCCGTGGCGGCCGGCAGCGGCAGGCGGGCATCGCCCCATTGCAGCTCGGCTTGGCCACCACCGCGGCGCAGGTCCACCGTGTGCAGGTTCATTTCGGGTGATCCGATGAATCCCGCCACGAAGGCGTTGACCGGGCGCTGGTACAGCGCCGTGGGCGTGTCGAGCTGCTGGATCCGCCCATCGCGCAGCACGCAGATCCGTTCGCCCATCGTCATGGCTTCGGTCTGGTCGTGGGTCACGTAGATCACCGTCGACGACCGGCCGCTGGCGCGCAGCGAGCGGTGCAGTTCGGTCAGCCGCACACGCATCGCCGCGCGCAACTTGGCATCCAGGTTGGACAGCGGCTCGTCGAACAGGAACACGTCGGGGCGCTTGACGATGGCACGGCCCACGGCCACCCGCTGGGCCTGGCCGCCGGAGAGCTGCCGCGGGTAGCGATCGAGCAGGTGGCCCATCTCCAGCATCTCGGCGGCTTCGCGCACACGCTGGTCGATCTCCGCCTTCTTCATGCCCGCGAGCTTCAAGCCGAAGGCCAGGTTGTCGTAGACCTTCATGTGCGGGTACAGCGCGTAGTTCTGAAAAACCATCGCGATGCCGCGTTGCTTGGCTGGTACGTCGTTGACAACCCGCTGCCCGATGCGCAGCGTGCCGCCGCTGATGCCTTCGAGGCCCGCGATCATGCGCAGCACGGTGCTCTTGGCACATCCGGAGGGCCCCACGAAGACCATGAACTCGCCGTCGCGCACCTGCAGGTCGATGCCGTGCACGGCCTTGAAGCCGTTGGGGTAGACCTTCTCGATGCCCTCCAGACCGACTGCCGCCATTGCCCTCAACCCTTGATGCCGCTGGAGGCGGCGCTGTCCAGAAAGTGCCGCTGCGCGGCGAAGAACACGGCCACCGACGGCAGCAACGCCACCACCGAGATCGCGATCGCGCTGGCCCACTCGACCTCCTCGGTGGCGCCGATGCTCATCTTCAGCGCCAGCGACACCGGATAGCGCTCGACCGTGGACAGATAGACCAGCGGCCCCATGAAGTCGTTCATCGTCCAGATGAACTGGAACACCACCACCGAGATGATGGCCGGCTTGAGCAGCGGCACGATCACGTGCCACAGCAACTGCAGCGGGTTGCAGCCATCGATCATGGCGGCTTCCTCCATGTCGCGCGGGATGCCGCGCAGGAACTGCACCAGCATGAACACGAAGAAGGTATCGGTGGCGAAGGCCGAGGGCACGATCAGCGGCAGGTAGGTGTCGAGCCAGCCGAACTCGCGGAACATCAGGTACTGCGGGATGCGCAGGATCACGTGCGGCAGCATCATGGTGGCCACCATCACGCCGAACAACCACTTGCGGCCCCAGAACTCGAAGCGGGCGAAGGCATAGGCCACCAGCACGCAACTCACCACCGTGACCACGATGCGCGGCACCGCGATCAGGAACGAGTTGAGGAAGTAGGTCGCGAAGGTGTACTCGGTGCTGGTGCGCCAGCCCTTGGCATAGGCCGAAAAGTCGAGGTGCGAGGGCCAGAAGCCCGCACTGCCGAAGATCTCGGCATTGCTCTTGAACGAGGCGCCGACCAGCCAGGCGATCGGGTAGAGCATGAGCAGCGAGACCGCGCCCAGCACGGCATAGCGCACGACGAGCTGGCGATGATTCATCGGCCGCGCTCCCGCTCGCCGGCATAGAACACCCAGTAGCGCGAACTCCAGAAGCTCAGTGCGCTGAGCGCGCCCACCAGCGCGAACAGCACCCAGCTCATCGCCGCGCCGTAGCCCAGATTGAAGTAGCGGAAGCTCTCCTCGTAGATGTACAGGCTGAGCAGATAGGTGCTCTGCAGCGGCCCGCCCTCGGTGACCATGTAGGGCCCGTTGAACTCCTGGAAACCGTGCACCAGCTGCATGATCATGTTGAAGAAGATCACCGGCGTGATCAGCGGCACGGTGATGCGGGTGAACTGCTGCCACTTGCTCGCGCCGTCGAGCTCGGCAGCCTCGTACAGCGACACCGGAACGTTCTGCAGGGCCGCCAGGAAGATCACCATCGATGAGCCGAACTGCCACATGAACAGCAGCACCAGCGTCCACATGGCATGGTGCTCGTCGGCCAGCCACATCACCGGCTCCAGCCCCACGGCGGCCAGCACCTGGTTGACCAGGCCGTTGCGCGCGAAGATGAACCGCCACAGCACCGCCACGGCGATCGATCCACCCAGGATGGACGGCAGGTAGAACGCCGCCCGGAAGAAGCCGATGCCGCGCAGCCGATAGTTCAGGACATGCGCCACCAGCAGCGCGAAGCCCACCCGCGCCGGCACGGCCAGCGCCACGAACCACAGCGTGGCGCCGAGGGAGCCACGGAACGTGGGGTCGTGCAGCGCCAGGTGGGCATAGTTGTCGATGCCCAGGTAGCGCGGCGGTGTGAACACGTCGTACTGCGTGAACGACAGCGCCAGGCTCATCACGAACGGGAAGAGCTTGAAGCCCAGCACGCCCAGCACGAACGGCAACGCGAACAGCAGTCCGATTCGTCGGTTCTCGTACATCGACCGCCGCCGCTAGTGGGTGGACTCTCGCAACCGGTGCTGCTGATGCGTCCGTGTGCTCATCGCGCGAGCCAGCCACCATCGACGGCGACGGTGTAACCATTGACGTAATCGGAGGCTGCCGAGGCCAGGAACACGACCGGGCCGGCCAGGTCGTCGGGCACGCCCCAGCGTCCTGCGGGTATGCGCTCGAGAATGGTCGCGCTGCGATCGGCGTCGGCGCGCAGGGGCGCGGTGTTGTTGGTGGCCATGTACCCCGGTGCGATGGCGTTGACGTTGATGCCACTGGCCGCCCACTCGTTGGCCATCAACCGCGTGATGCCCACCACCGCGCTCTTGGAGGCGGTGTAGGACGGCACCCGGATGCCGCCCTGGAACGACAGCATCGACGCCACGTTGATGATCTTGCCGCCGCCGCCCTGGGCCAGGAACTGCCGCGCCACCGCCTGCGAGAAGAAGAACACCGACTTCAAGTTGACGTTGAGCACATCGTCCCAGTCCTTCTCGCTGAAGCGGATGGCATCGTCGCGGCGGATGATGCCGGCATTGTTGACCAGGATGTCCACATGCCCGCCCCAGGCCAGCGCCTGGCGCAGCACCGGCTCGATGCAGTGGCTGTCGGCAAGATCGGCACGCACGTCGAGGAAGCGCCGTCCGGCATCGGTCACCTGGCGTTCGGTCTCCTGCGGGGCCGTCATGTTGACGCCGACGACGTCGGCGCCGGCCTGCGCCAGCGCGCGCGCCATGCCCTGGCCCAGGCCGGTGTTGCAGCCGGTGACGATGGCCACCTTGCCCTGCAGGCTGAATCGATCGAGCACCATGGTCTGCGTTCTCCGCTGCACGGGTTCAGCGCAGGGCCGACATGGGCACGTGGTCCATGTCCTTGAAGACCTGGTTCTCGCCCACCATGCCCCAGATGAAGGTGTAGGCCTGCGTGCCCACGCCGCTGTGGATGGACCAGCTCGGCGCGATCACCGCCTGTTCGTTGCGAACGACGAGGTGGCGTGTCTCGGCGGGCTCGCCCAGCATGTGGAACACCACGCCATCGGCCGGCATGTCGAAGTAGAAATAGACCTCCATGCGCCGGTCGTGGGTGTGGCAGGGCATGGTGTTCCACAGGCTGCCGGGCTCGAGCTGGGTCATGCCCATCAGCAGCTGGCAGGTGGGCAGCACGTCGGGCACCAGAAACTTGTGGATCGTGCGCCGATTGCTGGTGCGCGCATCGCCCAGGGTCTCGGGCAAGGCCTCGGCCAGCGTCACCTTGCGGTTCGGGTAGTGGCAATGCGCCGGCGCCGAGTTGAAGTAGAGCTTGGCCGGCGCGGCGGCATCGACGCTGCGAAACGCCAGGTCGCGCGCGCCCTGTCCCACATAGAGTGCCTCGCGAGGCCCTACGTCGAAGCAGATGCCATCGACCTCGACCACCGCGGCGCCACCGATGTTGATCAGGCCCAGCTCGCGGCGCTGCAGGAAGTAGTCGGTGCCGGTGTGACGCCCGAGTTCGGCGGCGAATCGCACCACCTCGCGCTCGGGCTGGATGCCGCCCACGATGATGCGATCGATCTGGCTGTAGGTCAGCGTGGCCCGCTCCGGCTGGAACAGCTGTTCCACCAGGAAGTGACGGCGCAGCCCGTGCGTGTCGAGTGTGCGGGCGTGTTCGCTGTGGATGGGCTGGCGGATGTCCATGGTCGATTCCTGTGCATGCCCCGAGGGCGTCGGACCACCGCCCCGAGCAGAAGCGGGGGCCCGTTGCGCGAGTGTGGCGCGTGGATCACGTGTGGGGTTGGGACTTTCCCGGAAACGCCGTTCTATTCATATGAACCAGCGTTTCATTTTTGTTTCCTGGCGCTATAGTACACGCAAATCGATGTTTCGCAAGCCCCGTCCCGCCCGGCAACACTCGGGGAGATCCCGCAGACGCCGCGCCAGCGCACAGGAGTTCCGATGGCCCCCGACAGCCCGTTCTTCATTCATGCCGACAGCCCCTGGACCGATCTGGGCGGGGGCATCCGCCGCAAGATCGTCGGTCACACCCCCGAGTTGATGAGCGTGCTGGTGCAGTTCGACCAGGGCGCGGTGGGCACGCCCCATGTGCACGATGCGCACGACCAGATCGCCTACGTCGTATCCGGTGCCTTCGAATGCGAAGTCGGCGGCCAGCGCTGCGTGCTGCGCTCGGGCGACGCCTTCGTCGCGCCGCGGCTGATGCATCACGGTGTCGTGGCGCTGGAGCCCGGCAGCACCTTGCTCGACCAGTTTTCGCCCCGACGCGACGACTACCTCTGACCGAACCGTGACGCGGCGCCCGCACTGCAGCGGTTGCCGCCGCCCTTGCCTGGCGCCCTGCGTGCGCCTTCGCCGTCCCGCCCGACGGAGCCATGCCACGGCGCGAACCGCGCCACTGAACGCACCCAGGAGACACTGCCATGACATCCAACCGCAAGCCGCAGCCGCCACGCAGCACGCCCCACGCCATTGCCCTGGCGGTGCTGGCGCTGGGCAGCGCCGGCGCCCAGGCCCAGCAGGCTGCATCGTCCGACACCAGCACCGTCGTCATCACCGGCATACGCGCCGCGCTCGAGAGCGCGCTCAATGCAAAGAAGCAGGACAAGGGCATCGTCGATGTCATCAAGGCCGAGGACATCGCCAAGTTTCCCGACACCAACCTGGCCGAATCGCTGCAGCGCATACCCGGCGTCGTGATCGACCGCGATGCCGGTGAGGGCCGCAACATCACCGTGCGCGGCCTGGGCGCCGATTTCACGCGGGTGCGCATCAACGGCATCGAGGCACTGGCCACCACCGGCGGCACCGACAGCTCCGGCGGCGCCAACCGCTCGCGCGGCTTCGACTTCAATGTGTTCGCCGCCGAGCTCTTCAACGCGATCACAGTGCGCAAGAGCGCGTCGGCCGACGTCGACGAGGGATCGCTCGGCGCCACGGTCGACCTGCAGACCGCACGGCCGCTGGACTTCAAGACCGGCCTGACTGCCACTGCGTCACTGCAGGGCCGCTTCAACGATCTGTCTCGCAGCACCGACCCGCGCGCGGCCTTCCTGGTGGCCAACACCTTCGCCGGGCGCCGCCTGGGTGTGCTGTTCTCGGGCGCCTACTCCAAGCGCAAGCTGTTCGAAGAAGGCTTCAGCACCGTGCGCTGGGACAACGGCGCCTCGTCGGGCGGCTGGTGCGCCCCCACCGGTGCCACCGCCAATCCGAGCAGTTCAACCGACACCACCTGCGGCCCGGCAGCGCAGAACGTGCCGCGCCTGACCGGCACGCCCGAGACCATTGCCGCCTACGATGCCGCCCGCAGCAGCAGCAACTACCACCCCCGCCTGCCACGCTATGGCCGCCTCACCCACGAGCAGGAGCGCCTGGGCCTGACCGGCTCGGTGCAGTTCAAGCCCGCCGAGGGCTCGCTGCTCACGCTGGACCTCATGTACGCCAAGCTCGACGCGACCCGCCAGGAGGACTTCCTCCAGGCCATCTCGTTCAGCCGGGCACTCAGCGGTGGTGGCAAGCCACAAACCAGCGTGGTCGATACCGCCTACGCCAGCAACGGTGCTCTGCTGCATGGCACCTACAACGGCGTCGACATCCGCTCCGAGTCGCGCTTCGACGAGTTGTCGACCACCTTCACCCAGCCCACGCTCACGTACGAGCAGGAGATCGGCGAGACCCTGAAGCTCACGGCACGTGCCGGCCGGGCGGAGTCGAAGTTCCGCAACCCGATCCAGACCACGACCACGCTCGACGCCACCAACGTCAACGGCTACGGCCTGGACTTTCGGGGCAACGATCGGCTGCCGGCCATCACTTATCCGTTCGACGTGACGCAGCGCGACGGTGCGCTGAAGCTGTTGACCGTGCCGGTAGCGACCAGCGGCACTCAGGCCAATACCATCGCCAACACCACGTCGAGCGAGATCCGTATCCGACCCCAGGGCGCAGACAACCGCAACGACCTGCTGCACCTCGACCTGGCGTGGGAAGCCATCCCCGACAAGCTCACGCTGCGCGGCGGCTTCGACCACAAGAAGTACAACTTCAGCACCTACGAGTTCCGGCGCGTCAACCAGAACGACACGATCTTCGCACCTGCCGCGAGCACGGCGCTGGCCAGCCTCACCACCACGCTCACCGGCTTCGGGCGCGGCCTGAACCTGCCCGCGGGCACACCCACTTCGTGGGTCATCCCCGATCTCAACGCCATCGCCAACGCCTACGACATCTACTGCAACTGCCTCAAGAGCGGGCCGGCGGGCGGCCCGGGCGACTTCACGCTGTCGTCGATCACCAACGGCAACGCGCGCGGCAACAACCGCCGGGTGGTCGAAACCGATCAGGGTGGATTCCTGATGGCCGACTTCGACACCCGCGTGGCCGGCATGCCGCTGCGCGGCAACGCGGGCGTGCGATATGTGCAGACCAAGCAGGTGGCCACCGGCTACCTGGCCACCGGCGGGGGAACCGAGGTCTCGGTCGAGCAGACCTACTCCGATGTGCTGCCCTCATTGAACCTCGCGGCCTCCGTGGCGCGCGACTTCATCGTGCGCGCGGCCGCGGCCAAGGTGATGGCACGTCCGCAACTGGGCAACCTGAACCCGGGGGGCACGATCAGCACCACCGGCACTTTGTCGATCACCAGCGGCAACCCGCTGCTCAAGCCGTTCCGCGCCACCACTGCTGATGTGAATGCCGAGTGGTACTTCCATCGCAATGGCTTCCTCGGCGTGGGCGTGTTCCACAAGGACATCGACACCTACATCCAGAGCCTGCGCACCCAGATTCCGTACAACCAGACCGGCTTGCCGATGTCGCTGTTGCCGGCCAACTTCACCGGCGAGGAGGTGTTCCAGGTCACCACGCCGATCAACACCCCGGGGGGCAAGCTCAACGGCTTCGAGATCAACTGGCAGCAGCCGTTCACCTTCCTGCCCGGCGCCTTGAAGAACGCCGGCCTGCTGCTCAACTACACGCAGGTGAAGTCGAAGATCGCCTATCAGGTGTCGCCCACCAGTGCCACGACGATCACCGACGATCTGCTCAACATGTCGCCGCGTTCGTACAACGCCACGGTGTACTACGACGACGGCACCTTCAGCGCCCGATTGTCGGGCTCGTACCGGTCGGCCTTCCTCACCCGCGTGCCAGGGCAGAACAACAACGACGTCGAAGGCAAGAACGCGACGCTCAACGTGGATCTGTCGCTGAACTACAAGGTCAGCGAACGCCTGACGCTGACGCTGGAAGGCCTGAACCTGACGAACGAGGCCAATGACCAGTTCATCAGTCGCGCCCGCAACAGCTCGGTCGTCTATCACGTCACGGGCCGCGAGCTGATGGCCGGCCTGCGCTACAAGTTCTGATGCCCGACCACCGCCGCCCAGGCGCGCGGCGGCCGTGGCACCGCACCGCGTTGGGGGCGGGCCTGCTCGCCGCCGTGGCCACGCACGCGTCTGCACTGGGCCCGCCACCAGTGCCGGCCTTTCCCGGTGCCGAGGGCGCGGGTCGCTGGTCACAAGGGGGTCGTGGCGGCCGTGTCTACACCGTCACCCACCTGGGCGACGATGGACCGGGCTCGCTGCGCGCCGCGTTGCAGGCCAGCGGGCCGCGGGTGGTGGTGTTCGCGGTGGCCGGCACCATCGACCTGCGCCGCGAGCTGCGCATCACCGAGCCGCGCCTGACCATCGCCGGCCAGACAGCGCCCGGCCAGGGCATCACGCTGCGGGGACATCCGCTGACCATCGCCGCCGACGATGTGGTGGTTCGCTTCATCCGCTCGCGGCTGGGCGATCTGCACGACGTCGACGGTGACGCCATCGGCATCATCGCCGGCCAGCGCATCGTGCTCGATCATGTCTCGGCCAGTTGGTCGACCGACGAGACGCTGTCGGCGAGCGCGCGCTTCGACTCGCCGGCGCGGCGCTTCGACGACATCACGGTGCAGTGGAGCCTGATCGGCGAATCGCTGAACCGCAGCACGGCCAAGCGGCCGAGCCAGGACCATGGCTACGGCACGCTGCTGCGCGCCAGCGACGGCGCCCGCCTGAGCCTGCACCACAACCTCTGGCTGCATCACCTGGACCGCATGCCACGGCCGGGCAACTGGCTGGACCCGCAGCGCGATCCGCTGGGCGGCCTCTACGACTTCCGCAGCAACGTCTTCTACAACTGGGGCCGCGAGCGCGCCGGCTACAACCTCGACGCGGCCGGCACCCGTTCGGCCTACAACTTCATCGACAACTGCTACATCCCGGGCCCGTCATCGAAGGGCTTGCTGGCATTCGAAGAGAGCAGCCGCGAGGCCCAGGCCTACTGGCGCCACAACTGGATGGATGGCGCGCTCCCAGACGACCCCTACGCGCTGGTGCGCGCTCACCCCGTCCACCTGCCCGACGGGCTGCCCGCCGGGTATCGGCGCAAGGAGCCCTTGGCGGTCGGGCCGATCGCCGACGATGCGGCGCCCGCGGCCTGCGACCGCGTGCTGCAGTGGGCCGGCGCCTCGCTCGGGCGCGATGCCGTCGATGCGCGGCTGGTCGAGGATGTGCGACTGCGGCGCGGCCGCCTGATCGACAGCCCCGCCGAGGTGGGCGGCTGGCCCGAGTTGCCAAGCGGCCCGGTCCTGCCCGATGGTGACGGCGACGGCCTGCCCGATGCGTGGGAGCATGCGCACGGGCTCGATCCGGCCGACGCGAACGACGGGGCACGCCTGAACCCGCACACCGGCTACACCGCGCTGGACGACTACCTGGCCGAGCGGGCCGCCCCACGCATGCCGCCGCCACACGACGAGATCCTGCTCATCGGCATGCCGCGGCCGCCTGTGGCAACCGTGCATCCGGCGCTGCACCTGGTGGGCGACTCGACCATGGCCGACAAGCCTGCGCAGCCGCCAGACCCCGAGCGTGGGTGGGGCCAGGCCCTGCGCGAGCGGATGCAACAGCCGCAACGGCTGCTCAACCACGCCGCCAATGGACGCAGCACCACGCGCTTCCTGGCCGAAGGCCGCTGGCATCATGTGTTGCGGCAGATCGCCCCGGGCGACTGGGTGCTGATCCAGTTCGGCCACAACGATGCCCGCCGCGACGACCCCGCCCGGTACGCGCCGGCCGACGGTCGCTACGCCCAGTTGCTCGAGCGCTTCGTGAACGAGGCGCGCGCACGGGGCGCGCAGGTCGTGCTGGCCACGCCGCTGGCTCGCCGCTGGTTCGACGACGCCGGCACCCTGCGCGACACGCACGGCGCATATCCGCAGGCCATGCGCGCGGTGGCCGAGCGCCTGCAGGTGCCGCTGCTCGAGCTGCACGACGCGAGCCGGGCGCTCCTGCAAGAGCTGGGCCCCCAGGATTCGCAGCCCTTGTTCATGTGGGTGCCCGCCGGCGTGTGGGCGCGGCACCCGCAAGGCCGCCAGGACAACACCCACTTCACCGATGCAGGTGCCCGGGCCGTGGCCGATCTGGCGGTGCAACAGTGGCGACGGCTGGGGCTGCCACTGGTGCAATGGTTGCGCACCGAACCTTAGCGCACGGTTGACACGGTCAAACCGGGGCCGGCACCAGATCGGCCATGGCCGCCAGCGGGATCAGCGCACCGGGATGGGCGATGACCCGGGCGGCCAGCCGATTTCCCGCCGCTGCCGCTTGCGCCGCGGGCCGGCCCAGCAGGCGGCCAGCGAGGTAGCCGGCCGCAAACGCGTCGCCCGCCGCCGTGGTGTCCACCACGGCAGCCACCGGCACGGTGGGCGCGGCGCTCCAGTCTGCACCGGGCCGGTCGCGCCACAGGGTATCGGCCGCGCCACGCTTGACCACCAGCTCCGGCGTGGGCAACGCGGCCAGCGATGCGAGCGTGGCCTCTTCTTCGGGCAGCCCCATCAGGGCCCGGTGATCGTCGGCCGTGGCCAGCCCGATGTCGGCCAGTGCCCACGCCCGCTCATACGCCAGGCGCGCCACTGCGTTGTCTGGCCACAGACGAGGGCGATAGTTGTTATCGAATACCACCCGCGCCCCACGATCACGCAGGTGCGCCGCCAGCACCAGCAGCCGCTCGCGCGCGCTCGGCGCCAGAATGGCCAGGCTGATGCCGCTGAAGTAAAGCGCCACCACCTCCTGCGCGTCGGCCAGGCGCTCCAGCGGCGTGCGCTCTTGCGGGGGCAGTTCGAAGTACGCACGCGCGGCGCTGTGGTCGCGCCAATAGCTGAAACGGCGCTCGCCGCAGTCATCGGTCTCGATGAGATACAGCCCCGGCAGGCGTCCTTCGATGCGCCGCACCAGGTCGACATCCAACCCTTCGGCCTGCCAGCGCTGCACCAACCCGTCGCTCAGGGCATCGGTGCCCAGGCCGGTGGCGTACTGCACCGACCAGCCCGGCGTTGCAGCGAGCAACCGCGCCAGGTAGACGGCGGTGTTCAAGGTATCGCCCCCAAACGTCTGGCGCATGGCGCCGAAGGCCTGGCCCTGCAACTCGAGCATGCACTCGCCAAAGACGACCACCCGCTGGGTGCGGTTCATGGATACCTCTCGGTTGAATTCGGAACGCTGTTTCGATATTTTATGGAAGCTGTTGCGACAGGGTGCAGCGGGAGATCACGGATAGGCACACGATTCAGGCACGCCCGGCCCGCATGCCCCATTCAGGGTGATGGGCCGGGCTGGGCGCCGCCCGACGAGGGCAGCGCTCACTGGAACGGCGAGTACCGCCCGTCGCGCGTGCCGCCGCCAGGCGCAAAGCTCACGCGTCTGCGCTCCTCGATGCGCTCCTCTTCGGCCCAGCGCCAGCCGCCGCCGGTCAGGCGCCCCTCCACCAGTTCGTAGCCCATCAGCGCGAAGACCCGGTCGCCCAGGAAGATCGGCCGTGCATTGCCGTACCAGTCCACGCATGACGCGCGACACCCATCGTTGCGGCTGCCCCCGGGCTGCGCCACCAGTTCGCCCAGCATTTGAAAGTCGAGCCGCCGCTGGCGCAGGAAGACGACGCTGGCCGAGCCTCCGCTGCCGGCATAGACGCCGCTGCGGCGTCCGGCCCCGTTGCCGACGATGGGCAAGCCCAGCAGGCCCTCGTCGTCGCCCTGCGGCCGGTAGAAGAACCCATGCGTGCGCGACTCGCCCTGGCTGGCACCGCGCTGCACATGGTTGCCCGCCAGGCGCGCCTGGTGGCGCCCGAGTTGCACCGCGGTGAAGTGCAGGTCGCCGCCCTGGTTGCCGACCAGCACGGCATGCGCGCCCAGCGCTTCGATGCGCTCCACGGCATGGCCGGCCGAGAGCGCTTGGGGTTCGCCCGCGTCGGCATGGCGAACCGCCCAGGCGCTCGGCGGTTCGCCAGGGCGTGTGCTGCCTTGGGGCCGGCGCCAACCCGGGCTTTCGCCCCAAAGCAGCCAGTCGCCCACATAGCGGTTCTGCAGCGGACCCACGCCGCCGCCCGGAAGCAGCCGGTAGTGCTCGCGCTGGGCCGAACCGCGGCCATCGCCGAAGGCGGCCAGCGGCACGCGCATCAGGGCCAAACGGCCCTGGCCCGACTCGCCGCCCCACATGCCCTCGCCTGCGCCGGACTCGCGCACCAGCACGTTGAGATGCCCGCGCTCCTCCAGGAACGACATCTGATCCACCGGCATGCCCGCGGTCTTCAAGCCGCTCGGCGCGCCGCCATCCAGTGGTATGCGAAACACCGCCGCCTGTGTGGAGCCTCGCCCATCGGCGCCCCGGTTCCAGCGTCCGGTCCACACGTAGACCGAGCCCTGCGAAACATAGAACACGCGCCCGGCCGGCCCCAGCACCGCCGTGGACTCGCAGCGCATCGCGCTGGCGCCGAGATCACACGCGGTCACCGTGTGCAGCGCCAGCGGCTGTGCCGGATCGAAGTCGTCGTCGGTGCGGTAGATGCGCGTGGCCGGCAGGATGCGCTCCCAATCCGGGGGCGTGCCCGGCCCCTGCCACCGTCGCACGCCCGGCATCAGTTGCATCGGCGCCGGCCCCCAGGGTTGCAGCAGCGTGGGGCTGTAGAACACCAGCTTGCGTCCGATCAGCCGGCTGGCGTAGTTGCGCGCCGAGTAGTAGTCGAAGCTGCGCAGATGCCAGGTCGCGCGGTAGGCCAGCGAGCCGTCGTCGCCCAGATCGAACAGGCCGATCTCGGTGCCACCGCGGGCATAACTGTAGCCCACCACCACCACGGTGCGCCCCGATACCAACAACTCGTCGTACCAGGCGCCTCGCGGGTCGGCGTTGGGCGCGTACGCGTCGGCCATCGCCACCGGCCGCAGTGCATCGCCGCCCACGCGCACCGTGAACAGCCGCCCGCGGCGCAGGATCACCAGATGATCGCCCGCGCGTTTGACGATGCCGCCCTCATCCACGCCGGCCGTCTGCACATTGGTGATGGACTCCTGGCTGGCCGCGTCCTGGCTCGCCCCGGCCTGTGCCTCGGCCTTGGCCATCGCCGCCGGCGCTGCCGGGGCCGGCATCGCCGCAGGAGCCGGTACGACAGGCATCATCGGCGAGGCGCGTTCACGGCGCGCCTGCTGCGCCTGCTCGGCCTGGCTGCGCCAGCGCCCGAGTGCGGCGGCCAGTTCGTCGTCGCTGGCGTAGGCCGCCAGTGTGCCTTCGGCATGCGCCCCGGCCATGCCACCGGCCACGCCCAGGCAGGCGATCACCACCAGCGCGGCAGCGCGCCAGCGGTGGGCCAGCAGACGGCGGTGGGCGAACCGCGGCAGCGCCGCAATGGCTTCGGGATCCGGATGGTGCGCTGGCATGTGTCATCTCCTTTCGTGACCGTGACCTGGACTTCTACGCGCCACAGCCCCTGTCAGGGTTGACAGGGTGCCCCCCGGATGCGTGTGATATGCCGCGCCGTTGAAACAAGCACACGCTTCGCAGGTGTAACCGCGGGTGCTATCGTGCCGCGTCGTACTGCGATGGGTGCTGGCCGATGCCGGTTTTTCTCGGGCACCTTGTTCAGAACCAGCCGCCGGCCGCAATGGTCCAAGCGCGGCACGCGAGGGTGCGCCAGTCGATGGCGCAGCAGGCGCGCGCGCGCCCATGGCAGGTGGGGCTGGCACTTGCCCTGTCGGTCGCCTGCGTGCGCGCCCAGCCGGCCATGCCCCTGCAGATGCACTACCAGGAGCGGCCTCCCTACTCCGCCACCGGCACCTCCGGCGAACCCGTCGGCCTGCTCATCGAGCCCCTGAAGCGCGCACTCCAGCGCGCCGGTATCGCGCATGCCTGGGTGCGCACGCCCAGCCAGCGCCAGCTGGTACTGGTGCAGCAGGGGCAAGGGCCCGACTGCGGCATCGGCTGGTTCCGCAATGCCGAGCGCGAGACCCGCGGGCGCTTCTCGGCAACGCTGTACCAGGATCGCCCGTTCATGGCGCTGGTGAAGACCGATGCGGCGGCACCGCCGTACCCGGGACTCGGCCAGCGACTGAGCAGCGGCGCGCTGCCGCTGCTGGCCAAGGAGGGCTATTCCTACGGTCCGCTGATCGACGACCTGATCCGCCTGCATCCGCAGCATGTGGTTCGAACCACGGCCGAGAGCGCGCAGATGGCGCGCATGATCGAAGCCGGGCGCGCCGGCTGGATGATCATGGCGCCCGAGGAGGCCGACGCGCTGTTTGCCAGCATCGGCGACGCCGCCAGGGCGCTGCGATTGGTGCCGTTGCCAGGTGTGCCGCCCGGCCAGACCCGACACTTGTACTGCAATCGATCGGTTCCTGCCGATGTGATCGAGCGGCTCGACCGGGCCCTGCTCGAACGCTGAGCATGCCGGCGCCACGCCTGTCGATCCGAACCACGGTATTGTTCGCCCTGGTGCTGGCGGTGCTGGTGCCTGCTGCAGCGCTGTGGGCCATGGAGCAGCGTCTGGCGCGCGAGGTTCAACAGCCGCTGGTCACCCAGTTCCGACAGGCCCTGGTGGTGTTGGCCGCGGAGGCGCTGGCTGAACCGTTGTGGACGGTCGACCAGACCCAAACGCGCGCCGCATTGGAGCGATTGGTACAGGAACCATCGGTTCGCTCGGTGCGCTTGACCGAACGGCGCCCCGGCGCCCCTCCCGTCGTGGTCGTGCGTCCCGGCGCCCAACCTCGCGAACCGGCGCAGCAGCTGCAGCCCGAATCCGAGCGACCGCTGACGCGACAGGTGCTGTACGAGGGCCAGTTGTTGGGCGAGCTGGAGGTCACCTTCGAGGCCAGCCCGCTGGACCGCGCGCTGCTCGCTCGCCGCAATGCGGCCCTGGTCCTGACGGTGCTGCAGATCGTGGCGGCAGCTTTGCTGCTGATGGGCGTGCTCTATTGGCGCCTCGTGCGGCCCATCGAGCGCCTGAAACAGCAGGCCAGCCTGCTGGGCCAGCCCGGGGCGGGGCCGCCCGTGCCCTGGAGCTGCGACGACGAGCTCGGCCAGCTCGGCCAGCATCTCAACGAGGCACAAGCCCAGATCAGTGAACTGGTGGCGCGCCTGGAGGGCCAGAAGACCGAGTTGCAGAACATGGCGCTGCACGACGCGCTGACCGGCCTGCCCAACCGAACCCTGCTCAACGAGCTGCTGCTGCGCGCCATGGCCACCGCCCGGCGCGACGACCAGCGACTGGCGCTGCTCTTCATCGACGTCGACCACTTCAAGGCGATCAACGACGCCTGGGGCCATGCGATGGGTGACCGGCTGCTGATCGAGCTGGCGCAGCGGCTGCGCGGCCAGCTGCGCGGCGGCGATGTTCTGGGGCGGCACAGCGGTGACGAGTTCATCGCGCTGTTGCGCGAGCCCCGCACCTGGGAGGAAGTGGCCACCACCGCCGATCGGCTGCTGCGCGTGGCCGAGGAGCCCGTGAAGCTCGATGGCCGCGAGCTGCAGGTCTCGGTGAGCGTCGGCATCGCGCTCTATCCCGACGACGCCACCGACCCCCAGCAGTTGATGCGCCAGGCCGACACCGCGATGTACGAGGCCAAGCGCCTGGGCCGCGCGCGCTGCAGCTTCTATCGCCACGAGCTCAACGCGCACCTGCAGGCCACGTTGCAAATCGAGCAGGAACTCAAGCGCGCTCTGGCCGATGACGAGTTCGTGTTGCACTACCAGCCGCTGGTCGATGCTGGCACAGGCGCCGTCGTCGGTTGCGAGGCGCTCCTGCGCTGGCAGCACCCGCAGCGCGGCCTGGTACCACCGCTGCAGTTCATACCCGCAGCCGAGCAATGCGGCCTCATCAGCCAACTGGGCCACTGGACGGTGCGCTCGGCCTGCGCCCAGATCGCCCGCTGGAAGGCACGCGGACTGGCCTTCGGAACCGTGGCTGTCAATGTCTCCGCGCTCGAGTTCCGCCAGCACCGCCTGGTCGATACCTTCACCCGGGCCATGGCCGATTTCCACGTGCAGCCGCACGAGCTGGAGATCGAGCTGACCGAGAGCGTGCTGATGACCGATACCGACACCTCGCGCCGCATCATCGAGCAGCTCGGCGAGCTCGGCCTGCGCCTGGCGGTCGATGACTTCGGCACCGGCTATTCGTCTCTGGCCTACCTCAAGCGCCTGCGCCCCTCGAAGATCAAGATCGACCGCGGCTTCGTTCGCGACCTGCCCGACGACGAGGACGACCGAGCATTGGCACGCGCCATCGTGCAGATGGCCCGCGCGCTCGACATCACGGTCGTGGCCGAGGGCGTGGAAACCCCGGCCCAGCAAGCGTTCCTCCATGACATCGGCTGCAACCTGCTGCAGGGCTACCTCATCAGCCGTCCGCAGCCGGTAGACGCCTTCGAGCGCCTGGTGCTCGAGCGAGCGCGCACCCCCGCCACGCCCGGCGACCACTGACGCATCGCGGCCCGAGCGGGCACCGCACCGGGCAAGCCCCGATTCGATCGCGGCCGCCAGCCGTGGGAACATGCACCGACAATACCCCCGGCCTGCTGCCCCCGCTTCTCGACCGCATTGCCGCGGCAGCAACCAGCAGTCCGGCACCCTCACCCATCGCCCCAAGGACCACCTCCCATGCGCTCGACCCGAGTTCCCGCCGCTGCCCTCGCACTGGCCCGTCGCACCCTGCTGGCCACCACGGCTGGCCTCGCGCTGCTGGCCGCAGCCCCGGCCCGGGCTCAGGAAACCCCGGTCAAGTTCCAGCTCGACTGGCGCTTCGAAGGCCCCAGCGCATTCTTTCTCTGGCCGGTCAGCAAGGGCTACTTCAAGCAGGAGAAGCTGGCCGTCACCATCGACGCCGGCAATGGCTCGGGCAATGCCGTCAACCGCGTGGCCTCCGGCACTTACGACATGGGTTTCGCCGATCTGGCGGCATTGATGGAGTTCCACGCCAACAACCCCACCGCACCCAACAAGCCGGTGGCGGTGATGATGGTCTACAACAACACGCCGGCCGCGGTCTTCTCGCTGAAGAAGACGGGCATCAAGTCGCCGGCCGATCTCACCGGCAAGAAGCTGGGCGCGCCGGTGTTCGATGCCGGCCGGCGTGCCTTCCCGGTGTTCCAGAAGGCGAACAACGTGGGCACGGTCAACTGGGTGAGCATGGACCCGCCGCTGCGCGAGACCATGCTGGCCAAGGGCGATGTCGATGCAGTCACCGGCTTCTACTTCACCAGCATGCTCAACCTCGAGGCCCGCGGCGTGAAAGCCGAAGACGTGGCCGTGATGCTCTACCCCAGCCACGGCGTCAAGCTCTATGGCAATGCCATCATCGCCTCGCAGGACATGATCACCAAGCGGCCCGAAGTCGTGCGCGCCTTCCTGCGCGCCTTCGCGCGCGCCGCGCGCGACGTGGTGGCCAACCCGAAGGCGGCCATCGCAGTGGTGAAGGAGCGTGACGGCATCATCAACGCCGAGCTCGAGGAGCGTCGACTGCGACTGGCCATCCAGTCGTCGATCGCCACCGCCGATGCCCGTACCGAAGGCTTCGGCCAGGTCAGCCCGCCTCGGCTGGCGCTGATGGCCAGCCAGGTGGCCGATGCCTATGCCACCAAGTCGCGCGTCAACCCCGATGCCGTGTGGAACGGCAGCTTCCTGCCCAAGCCCGAGGAACTGGACATCTTCAGCGCCGCACGCAAGTGACGTCCTTCGTCGACTTCGACGGCGTCTGGCTGGCTTACACCGCGGAGCTCGAGGCCGCCGGCCAGTACGCCGTCGAGGACATCTCGCTGCAGGTGCGCGAGGGCGAATTCATCGCCATCGTCGGCCCCTCGGGCTGCGGCAAGTCCACCTTCATGAAGCTGGCCACCGGGCTGCGCAAGCCCAGCCGCGGCACCATCGCCATCGGCGGCCAGCGCGTGAACGGCCCGCTCAAGATCACCGGCATGGCCTTCCAGGCGCCCAGCCTGCTGCCCTGGCGCACCACGCTGGCCAACGTGATGCTGCCTCTGGAGATCGTCGAGCCCTATCGCTCCAGCTTCAAGGCCCGTCGCGCCGAGTATGAAGAGCGTGCCCGCGCGCTGCTGCGCAGCGTGGGTTTGGGCGGATACGAAGAACAGTTCCCCTGGCAGCTCTCCGGCGGCATGCAGCAGCGCGCAAGCATCTGCCGGGCGCTGGTGCACGAACCGAAGATGCTGCTGCTCGACGAGCCCTTTGGTGCGCTCGACGCCTTCACCCGCGAGGAGCTGTGGTGCACGCTGCGCGACCTGCATGCGGCGCGCGGCTTCAACGTCATCCTCGTCACGCACGATCTGCGCGAGAGCGTGTTCCTGGCCGACACCGTCTACGTGATGAGCCGTGGGCCAGGGCGCTTCGTGCAGCGCCGGGTGATCGACCTGCCGCGCCCGCGCGACCTGGAGCTCACCTACACACCCGGGTTTACCGACATCGTGCACGAGCTGCGCGGCCACATCGGCGCGGCTCGAGGCGCACCCACCGGCGAGACCACGCGATGAGCACCCGCACCATCGAGCGCTGGGCGCCCTGGGTGCTGCTGCTGGCCGTGGTGGCGCTCTGGCAAGTCGTGTGTTCCGTCTTCGCGGTCAGCGAATTCATCTTCCCGAGCCCGGCGCGCATCGGCGAGCAGATGCTCGAGTACCGCGGCATCATCGCCCAGCATGCCTGGCGCACCTTCTGGGTCACGCTGGCCGGGTTCGGCATCGCCATCGTCGTCGGCGTGATGCTGGGTTTCCTGATCGGAAGCTCCCGCATCGCCTACGCCGCCATCTACCCGCTGATGACGGCGTTCAACGCGTTGCCCAAGGCAGCCTTCGTGCCCATCCTCGTGGTGTGGTTCGGCATCGGCGTCGGCCCGGCCGTGCTCACCGCGTTCCTGATCTCGTTCTTCCCGATCACGGTGAACATCGCCACTGGCCTGGCCACGCTCGAGCCCGAGCTCGAAGACGTGCTGCGCGTACTGGGCGCGCGCCGCTGGGACGTGCTGGTGAAGGTGGGGTTGCCGCGTTCCATGCCCTACTTCTTCGGCAGCCTGAAGGTCGCGATCACTCTCGCCTTCGTGGGCACCACGGTCAGCGAGATGACCGCCGCCAACGAGGGCATCGGCTACCTGCTCATCAGCGCCGGCAGCGCCATGCAGATGGGCCTGGCCTTTGCGGGCCTGGTCGTCGTGGGCGTGATGGCGATGGCGATGTACGAGCTGTTCTCGCTGCTCGAACGCCGCATCACGGGCTGGGCGCACCGGGGGTCGCAGTCCATGTAAGTGGCGCCGGGCGCAGGCCCTGCGGGCGCACGCCGCCTGCCCGGCCTCACCCGGGCGGCTGGGCTGGTTCGGCGTAGGCGTAAGGCCCGCCGCGCTTCAACGCGCGCCGGTACGCCGGCCGCGCATGGATGCGCGCCAGAAAGTCCATCAGCCGCGGTCGGCTGGCATCCAGGCCGGCACGTTGCGAGGCGGCCTCCAGTGGAAAGCTCATCATCACGTCGGCTGCACTGAACTCGGCTCCCGCAAACCATGGGCGGTTCGCCAGCTCGGCCTCCATGAAATCGAGCTGGCGTCGGATGTTGGGCCGTGCCGTGGCATCGAGCGCCTTCTCGGCAATGGCACGGGCCACCGGCCGCACGAAGAACGGCATCGGCGCCTGCGCGATGCGGTCGAAGATCAGCGCGATCAGCAGCGGCGGCATGGCCGAGCCCTCGGCGAAGTGCAGCCAGTACCGGTAGCGCAAATGCTCAGGCGTGCCCGGCGCAGGACGCAACCGCCCCGCTCCATACGCGTCGAGCAGGTACTCCACGATCGCCCCAGTCTCCGCCACAGTCACGTCACCGTCGGTGATGACCGGCGACTTGCCCAGCGGATGCACGGCCGCAAGCTCCGGCGGCGCCAGCATCGTGTGCTTGTCGCGCTGGTAATGGCGTATCTTGTACTGCAGGCCCAGCTCTTCCAGCAGCCACAGCACGCGCTGCGAGCGCGAGTGCTCGAGGTGATGAACGATGATCATCGCGCCATTGTTGCGCGCAGCGCGGCCCTGTGCTGCCACCAGGCCGCAAGCCCCTGCCCCGCCACTCGGCCACTGGCCATGCAGGCGGTGAGGAGGTAGCCGCCGGTCGGCGCCTCCCAGTCCAGCATCTCGCCGGCGCAGAACACGCCAGGCAGGCCCCTCAGCATCAACCCATCGTCCAGGCCTTCGAGCATCACGCCACCCGCGGTGCTGATGGCCTCGGCCACCGGTCGCGGCGCGCGCAACGTCAAGGGCCAGGCCTTCATCTGCCGGGCCAGCTCGGCTGGCGCCTGCGCCAGCATCTGGCCGATCACCGGCGCGTCGAGGCGCTCACGCAGCAGCGCGGCCTTCACGCCGCTCACGCCTGCGTGCTCGCGCAGATGGTTGGTCCAGGAACGTGCACCGCGTCCGCGCGCCAGGCGGGTGGCCAGCGTCTGCTCATCCATGCCCGGCACCAAGTCGAGCACGATGGTGGCGCTGCCCGCACGCTCGATCTGGTCGCGCAGGCGCGCCGCCACCGCGTAGACCAGGCTGCCCTCGATGCCGGTAGCGGTCACCACGAACTCGCCGGGCCTGTCGAAACGCCCGCCGCCATCGCCGTCGAACATCAGGCGCACCGGCTTGATCGGCGCGCCCGCGTGGTGCGAAACCATCCACGGTGACCAACCCACGTCGAAGCCACAATTGGCCGGCCGCAGCGGCGCCAGAGCCACACCGAGCGATGCGAGCACCGGCCACCACGCGCCGTCAGAACCCAGTTGCGGCCAGCTGCCACCACCCAGCGCCAGCACCACCGCATCGCAGCGCACCTGCATGTGGGCGCCCGCCACCTCGAACCCCAGGAGCCAGCCAGCATCGCCCGCAGCATCTGTCGGCATCTCGCGCGCGAGCTCGCCACTCCAGCGATGCCGCGCATGCACCCGCAGGCCCCGCCCACGCAGCCGGTGCAGCCATGCGCGCAGCAGCGGCGCGGCCTTCATCTCGCTCGGGAACACCCGCCCCGATGTGCCGACGAAGGTCGTCACCCCCAGCGACTGCGCCCACTCGCGCAGCGCCTGCGGACCCAGCACCTGCAGCCAGCGCGCCACGTCGGACGACCGCGACCCATAGCGCGAAATGAACGCGTCCAGCGGCTCGCTGTGGGTGAGGTTCAAGCCACCCTTGCCGGCGAGCAGGAACTTGCGCCCCAGGGTGGGCATGGCGTCGTACACGTCGACACTGGCGCCCGCATCGAGCAGTGCCTCGGCCGCCATCAGGCCCGCCGGCCCGCCGCCGACGATGGCGACCTGCGCAGACCAGCCAGGCACGGTGGTACCGGCAGGCATGTCAGAGGACCGACTCAGGTTCGGCATCTACTGGCGTTGTCATGCAAGACCGCGGACTACCCCTGCGCGAACGACACCTGTTCGGCCGGCTCTGCGGCATTGGACCGCCCCGGGTACTCGAGCCAGCGCATGGCGGCATTGAGATCGTCGATCGCACTGCGCGCCTGCACCACCCGGTCGGGAGCAAGTTCCAGGTCGCGCGTGGTGTGGGCATCGCTGATCAGCGTGAGATCGAAGCCGCGCTCCAGCGCACCGTAGGCAGTGGCGCGTATGCACCAATTGGTGGCCGCGCCCGCGAGAACAACGCGCGCCACACCCAGGCGTTCGAACTCCCGCAGCAGCCCGGTATCTTCGAAAGCCGAGTTGTAGCGCTTGTAGATGCGATGCTCCCCCTCGAGGGGAACGAGCTCCGGCACCCACTGCCACGCGGGCGTGTCACGCACGAGGTCGGCATCGTCGTGCTGCACCCAGAACACCGGCACCCCGGCTTCGCGAGCTCGACGAAGGGCAAGCGCCATGTTGGCGACGATGCGGTCGCGCTCCCATGCACGCTCGACGACGCCCACCTGCACGTCGACGATCAGCAGTGCGCAACCCTTGCCCGGACGCGTGGCCATCTGGAGGACTCCTGTTTCATACATCGGCAAGCCCGTTGACCGAGCCATCGCAATGTACCCTCAACCCACAATCACCTCACGGGGAAGGTAACCGTGAAGCGAAGCCGATTCCGGGCATCGTCACCTCGCGGCTCGAGCACCACACCAACCACCTGTGCCCGAATGCCCCGCAATGCCAGCACCAGCCGGGCGCGCACGCGAGGCGTCTTCAGCGCCGCCGGCAGACGACTGAGCCAATGGCCATTCGGCCCCATTGCGGTTCCCCGACGAGCCGACAGCTGCCGCGACGTCGGCACCGGCTTCTTCGCCAGCACCTCGATGAAGTGGTCGAGCTGTTCGGGCGAGCTGAACACGAGCTCATGCCGATCGAACGAAACATGCAGGACCGCGTAGCCCTTGTGCGCAACCGCGGCCGGGGCAGGTGGCTCGAACTGCCCCGCGGCCGCATCGACCGGCACATGCACCCAGAACGCAAGCGGGGCGTGCCACCAGTGCGGCTCGAAGGTGAAGTGGTATGCGGTGCTCACGTCCGTGCTCTTCCATCTTCCAAAATGGCCCGCAGCCCGAGCCCTGATGATCGACCGGTCAACCCGCTTCGGGCTGCCTGGCCCAGACGTACTGGACATCATCGAGTTGCCAGAACAGCTCGAAGCCCCGCGCCGCGACCGTGAAGCCATGCCGCTCGTAGAAGCGGCAAGCGCGCTCGTTGCGGGCAAACGTGAACAGGCTCAGCGTGCCCGATGACTCCTGCTGCGCCAGGCGCAGCAGCGTCGAGCCGATACCGCGCCGCACGTGCGCGACCGCCACGTGCAGCAGCGTGACGGTGCGCGGCGTGCTGGCCATGAACGCCACCAGTTCACTGCCCGCCCAGGCCAGCCGAACGCGGTTGTGCGGCACGACTTGCGTGCGGAAATGGTGCACTTGTTCGTCGATTGGATGAGGGTCCGTGATGCCAACTCCGAACTCGAAGCTTGCGCGCCACAAGCGCACGAGTTCATCGGTAACCGCCGGATCGAACTCGGTGACCTGGACCGATGCCTGCAGTCGAGTCATGCGCGAGCCATCACGGCCGATGCGACCGTGGCGAACCCCAGGCACAGATTGACGAAGACCAGCCCGCGAACGCGGTTGAGGCTGCCCCCAGCCACCTGCCACTGCTGGGCCCCGACAGCCTTCACGAGCGCCGGATAGAGCCGGGCATAGATGAACGCGAAGATCGCGGCCATCACCAGCCCCAGTGCGAGCATGACATGCCAGCCGACCGGCGCCTGGGCCATGCCCACGCGAGCCAGAAGAAGCCATCCGGACACCACAATAGCCACCACCGCCACCGCCACCAGACGGAAGAACCGGCCCAGCGCCTGCGCCATCAGCGGCAGGCGCACCGGTGGCTCCAGCAGCAGCACCGCAGCCGGGCGCAGTGCGAAATGCGCAAACACCATGCCCCCCAGCCAGACGATGACGCCAGCCAAGTGAACGAAGAGCAGAACCGCATGCAGGGGATAGGTCATCGACGCACAGCACCCGCGCAGAGTTGAAGGCATGGCCCGCCGGGCACTGATGGTTGCAAGCAAGTCGGTGCCCGTGCCTGCAGCGTCAAGGCAGACCGCGGCGTCACCCGCTGTTCGACCTCAGTCGCGCCCACCGACACCGGGCCTGGCATCACACCCCCCGACTGCCTGAACGAACTTGCCCGGCTCGTCCAAGCCAATGTACAGCTCGGTTACCGTCCGCTCCCCAAGCAGGGTCTTCAAGCGTGTCCCCTGTGCGAGTCGCAGCCGCACACGTAGAAAAGCTCAGTGCACCGTTCTCCGCGGAAGATGGCTTCGGTGGCTTGTGTTCTCAGCGTGCCCACGCGCTCAAGCAACCGAACCGATGCTGAGTTCCTTGCATCGGTGACTCCGATGACGCGATCGACTTTGGTCGAGACGAAAATGAACTTGATTGCCTCGCAGACCGAAGCTGTGGCAACGCCGCGGCCTTGGGCGTGACGCGCCAGGGTGAACCCGATTTCCGCGCAACGGCCGTCCGGGCCAAGAAAGATGCCAATGTCACCGATGAGGCGCCGGGTGTCGGGGTCGGCGATGCCGATCTGCGTCCAGTTGCCGAAACTGAGAAGCGGCACCGTGTTCATCTCGCTGAGGAATGCGGCCGCCTCCGGGTCTGAC
>JAKLLB010000051.1 GCA_023150345.1 Aquabacterium sp. | reverse complement strand
GATGACGAACACGTCGCCGGGCCGCATCGCCACCGAACCGATGTGGCCCAGCGGCTCGATGCGCCCATCGGCGCGCTCGACGCGGTTGACGCCGGGCGCACCGTCGTGGCCCCCGGCGGCACCAAATGACCCGCGCACGCGTGCATTGCTCAGGATGCTGGCGGTCATCGGCGCCAGAAAGCGGACGCGGCGTGTACCGCCGTCCCCGCCGCGCCAACGGCCGGCGCCGCCCGAGCCTGGGCGGATCTCGTAGCTGTCCAGCCGCACCGGATAGCGCCACTCCAGCACCTCGGGGTCGGTCAGGCGCGAGTTGGTCATGTGCGTCTGCACCACCGCCGTGCCGTCGAACCCGGGGCCGGCGCCAGAGCCGCCCGAGATGGTCTCGTAGTACTGGTGCTGCTCGTCGCCAAAGGTGAAGTTGTTCATCGTGCAGGGGCTGGCGGCCATCATGCCCAGCGCGCCATACAGCGCGTTGGTCACGCACTGCGAGGTCTCGACGTTGCCGGCCACCACGGCCGCCGGTGCGTGCGGGTTGAGCATGCAGCCCTCGGGCACGACCACCCGCAGCGGCTTCAGGCAGCCGGCGTTCAGCGGTATGTCGTCGTCGACCAGAGTCCGAAAGACGTACAGCACCGCCGCCATCGTCACCGCCTTGGGCGCGTTGAAGTTGTTGGGCAGTTGCGCACTGGTGCCGGTGAAGTCGATCGTCGCCTCGCGGCGCCGGGTATCGACCGTGACCTTCACCGCGATGGTGGCGCCGTTGTCGAGAGGCAGCTCGAAGGCACCGTCCTTCAGCGCGGTGATCACGCGCCGCACCGACTCCTCGGCGTTGTCCTGCACATGGCACATGTACGCGGCTACCGTCCGGCTTCCGAACTGAGCGACCATCGAACGCAGTTCCTGCACGCCCTTCTCGTTGGCGGCGATCTGTGCGCGCAGATCGGCGATGGTCTGGTCCGGGTTGCGTGCGGGCCAAGGGCCGCCGGCCAACTGGGCGCGCAACTCGGCTTGCCGCAGCTGGCCGTCGCGCACCAGCAGGAAATTGTCGAACAGCACGCCCTCTTCGTCGATGCTGCGCGAGAACGGGGGCACCGAGCCAGGCGTGATGCCGCCGATGTCGGCATGGTGGCCACGGCTGGCGACGTAGAAGCTCGGGTGCGCGTCATCCGCTTCGAGATAGACGGGCGTCACAACGGTCACATCGGGCAGGTGCGTGCCGCCGTGGTATGGGTCGTTGAGCACGTACACGTCGCCCTGGCGCATGGCGGGGTTGCGTTCGATCACGGTCCGGATCGACTCGCTCATCGAGCCCAGGTGCACCGGCATGTGCGGTGCGTTGGCGATGAGCCGGCCCTCGGCGTCGAACAGCGCGCAGGAGAAGTCCAGTCGCTCCTTGATGTTCACCGAGTGCGCGGTGTTCTGCAGCCGCAGGCCCATTTGCTCGGCGATGTTCATGAACAGGTTGTTGAACACCTCCAGCATCACCGGGTCAGCCTCGGTACCCACCGCATGCGAAGACAGCCGCGGCCGCACGCGGCTGAGCGTGAGCACGCCATCGTCGCCCAGTGCCGCCTGCCAGCCGGGCTCGACGACCGTGGTGGCATTGCGCTCGGCGATGACCGCCGGGCCTTCCACCAAGGCGCCCGCGGGCAGACCTTCGCGCTGGTGCAAAGCGGCTTCACGCCAGGTGTCCCCGCTGCCGTCGTCTGCCGCGGCATACATCTTCACCTGCGCCAGGGCCGCCGGCCGCTGCGAAACACTGATAGCCCGCGGCCCGGCTTCGGCAAGGCCTTCGCCGGCGCCCACAACCTCGACCGAGATCGCCTCGATCACCAGCCGGCGGTCGGGCATCAGGAAGGCGAAGCGCTGGCGATAGGCGTGCTCGAACTCGGCCTGGACGATGCGGGCGTCGCCGAAGGCCACCTCAAGCGCGGTGTCGGTGCCTTCATAGCGCAGGTGCAGGCGCTCGCGGCGCCGGATGCGCTCGGCGGCCACGCCCTGAGCCAGCAGTTCGACCTCGGCCGCGGCGCCCAGTTCGGCCAGCCGGGTGCGCGCCGCGTCCAGCCCATCACGATCCAGCGCCTGCTCCAGCGAGGCCTCGCGCATCGCAATCTGGTCGGCCAGCCCCATGCCGTAGGCCGAGAGCACCCCAGCCAGCGGGTGCACCAGCACGCGTTGCATGCCCAGGGCATCGGCCACCAGGCAGGCATGCTGCCCACCCGCACCACCGAAGCACTGCAGGGTGTAGCCGGTCACGTCGTAGCCGCGGGCTACCGAGATGCGCTTGATGGCATTGGCCATGCTGGCCACGGCGATCTGCAGGGCGCCTGCGGCCACGGCCTCGGGCGTGGTCGGCCGGCCGGTGGCGGCCGTCATGCGCCGAGCCAGTTCGGCGAAGCCGCGCTGCACGGCACCCCGGTCCAGCGGCGCATCGGCCTGCGGGCCGAAAACCTGCGGGAAGTACTCGGGTTGGATCTTGCCCAGCATCACGTTGGCATCGGTCACCGCCAGCGGGCCGCCACGGCGGTAGCAGGCCGGGCCCGGGTTGGCACCGGCCGATTCCGGCCCCACGCGCAGCCGCGCACCGTCGAAAGAAATGATCGAGCCGCCGCCGGCGGCAACCGTGTGGATGCTCATCATCGGCGCGCGCATGCGCACACCGGCCACCTGGGTGTCGAAGGCACGTTCGAATTCGCCGGCAAAGTGCGACACATCGGTGGAGGTGCCACCCATGTCGAAGCCGATCACCTTCACGGTGTCTCCAGGCCGTCCCAAACCATCGGCGCCCACGCGAGGGGGCTGGCAACCATGCGGCAACAGGCTCGGGGATTCGAGGTGCTGGCCGGCCGCTTGCGCGGTGCGCACCATGCCGACGATGCCGCCAGCCGGACCGGAGAGGATCGCATCCTTGCCCTGGAAGCGATGGGCCTCGGTGAGGCCACCGGAGCTCTGCATGAAGAACAAGCGAACGCCCGGCATCTGGCTGGCCACCTGCTCGACGTAGCGCCGCAGGATGGGCGACAGGTAGGCATCGACCACCGTCGTATCGCCGCGCGAGACCAGCTTCATCAGCGGGCTCACCTCGTGCGAGGTGCTCACTTGCGTGTAGCCGATCGCCCGGGCAATGCGGGCCGCGGCCTGCTCGTGGGCGGCATGGCGGTAGCCGTGCATGAAGACGATGGCGCAGGCGCGGATGCCCGCGTCGTAGGCCGACTGCAGTTGCACGCCCAGCGAAGCTTCGTCCAGCGCCTGCACCAACTCACCGTGCGCACCGACGCGCTCGTCGGCCTCGATCACCTGCTCGTACAGCAGCTCAGGCAGCACGATGTGGCGGTCGAACAGGCGCGGCCGCGCCTGATAGGCGATGCGAAGTGCATCGCGGAAGCCGCGCGTGGTGACCAGCAATGTGCGGTCGCCCTTGCGTTCCAGCAAAGCGTTTGTGGCCACCGTCGTGCCCATCTTCACGCACTCCACCTGCTCGGGCGTGATGGCCTCGCCCGGTCGCAAGCCCAGCAGCCGGCGGATGCCCTCGACTGCGGCATCCCGGTACTGCTCGGGGTTCTCGCTCAGCAGCTTGGCGGTGGTGAGGCTGCCGTCCGGACGCCGTGCAACGATGTCGGTGAAGGTGCCGCCGCGGTCGATCCAGAACTGCCAGCGCGGCAGGCCGGTCGCAGCCACACCGGGCTCGATGCGCGGGGCGCTCACAGCGAGCTCGCTGCACGGGCAGCCTGGTCATAGAGGCCAGACATCGTGCGCATCAAACGCGCAAGAGATCCGATGTCCGTGTTGTGATCGGCCATCAGGTTGTCCACCAGGCAGGCCTCGCGAATTTCACGATATCGCTGCACGTGAGCTTCGCCTTCCAGCGTCGGGCTGTAGAACACCTCCTTGCCCTGGCGCTCGGCAAGCACCAACCCGGCAGCAAGCAGCTTCTTCAGGGAATAACCCACGACATGCGTGTCCTCGTAGTTCAGCACGAAGCAGATGTCCGCCAGCTTCTTGTTGCGCGCACGATGCTGCAGGTGGTGCAGAACCAGAACGTCGGTGATGGTCAGATCAGGGCACCCGGCGGCGGCCATGCAGCGCACGGCCCAACGCGAAAACGCGTTCCAAGCCACGATAAGCCCGAATTCCAGTTCCGAAAGCTCAGTGCTTCGCGGTGACACGAGGTGCGACGACGACACGATGGGTGCACTGCGCGCGCCGACATCGCGCGCGGGGGAGGCAGCCGGTGTGGCTGCTTTCGGCTTCGACTTCGCAGGCATCAGGGATTACACCAAATCATTGAAGAATTATTGGCAATTTATTTGAATCATCCATAGACTGCAAGTGTTCTCGGCAGCTTCGATCCCTTCGGCCTACGAGACACCCGGTACCGCGTGCACTACGCCGCCTGACCCGATCACACGCAGGAGCCCACCCATGAGATTCGACCGCGCCCTCCTCACGTCCGCCCTTTGCCTGGGCCTTGTCCAGGCCGCCGCAGCCCAGACCAAATGGGACCTGCCTGCCGCCTACCCGGCCGCCAACTTCCACACCGAGAACCTGGTGCAATTCGCTGGCGACGTAGACAAGGCAACCGGTGGCAAGCTCAAGATCACCGTGCACGCCAATGCATCGCTGTTCAAGGCGCCGGAGATCAAGCGCGCGGTACAGGGTGGGCAGGCGCAGCTGGGCGAGATCCTGCTGGCGAACTTCCAGAATGAGTGGCAGGTCTTCGGTGCCGATGGCCTGCCTTTCCTGGCCGATAGCTACGACGAGTCGGCCAAGCTGTACAAGGCGCAGAGGCCGCTGCTCGAGAAGAAGTTGGGCGACCAGGGCATGATGCTGCTGTACGCGGTGCCCTGGCCTCCGCAGGGCATCTACGTCAAGAAGCCCATCGCATCGGCAGCCGACCTCAAGGGCGTCAAATGGCGCGCCTACAGCCCCGCCACCGCGCGCATTGCCGAGCTGGTGGGCGCACAGCCGGTCACCGTGCAGGCTGCCGAGCTGTCGCAGGCCATGGCCACGGGCGTGGTCGAAAGCTACATGTCCTCGGGCGCCACCGGATATGACACCAAGACCTACGAGCACATCAAATACTGGGTCGACACCCAGGCCTGGCTGCCCAAGAACGCGGTCATCATGAACAAGGCCGCCTACGATGCGCTGGACAAGCCAACGCAAACGGCGCTGCTCAAGGCTGCGGCCGATGCCGAGACGCGCGGCTGGGCGCTGTCCAAGCAGAAGAACGGCGAGTACATCGATCTGCTGAAGAAGGCCGGCATGACCATCGCGCCGCCCTCGCCCCAGCTCAAGGCTGACCTGAAGAAGGTGGGTGACACCATGCTCAAGGAGTGGCTCGACAAGGCCGGCCCCGAGGGCAAGCAACTGGTCGACGCGTACAACGCCAAGTGACGGCGGAGTCCGACGCCCTGGCACCGTCACCCGGCGGCTTGCGCCGTGCGCTCGAAGCGCTGTACGACATCAGCGCCTGGCTGGCCGCGCTGTGCATGGTGGCGTTGCTGGTCATGGTGCTGCTGTCCATCGTGGGCCGGCAGCTGGCGTTCCACGTACCGGGCACAGACGCCTATGCCGGCTACCTGATGGCCGGCGCCGGGTTCCTGGCGCTGGCCCATACGCTCAAGCGGGGCGAGCACATCCGGGTCACGGTCATCCTGGGGACGTTGCACGGGCGCACGCGCCGGGCACTGGAGCTGTGGGCGCTGGCGGCGGCCACGGTGCTGGCCGGGCTGTTCGCGTTCTACAGCGTGCGGCTGGCGTGGCAATCGCACCTGCTGAACGACGTATCCACGGCCAGCGATGCCACGCCGCTGTGGATTCCACAGCTTTCCATGGCCGCAGGTACCGTGGTGATGCTCGTCGCGCTCATCGACGAGCTGGTGCTCGAGTGGCGGGGCCAGCGCACCGGCGCTTGGAACCCCGAAGCGTCGCACAACGAGTAGCCCATGAGCGACCTGTCGATCACCGCGTTGCTCATCCTGGCGCTGTTCGTCATTCTGGGCAGTGGCGTCTGGATCGGGCTCACCCTGTCGGGCGTGGCCTGGATCGGCATGCAGCTGTTCAGCGCGCGTCCGGCCGGCGATGCCATGGCAGTCACGGTCTGGGGTTCGGCATCGAGCTGGACGCTCACCGCTTTGCCGCTGTTCGTCTGGATGGGCGAGATCCTGTTCCGCACCCGCTTGTCGCAGGACATGTTCCGCGGACTGGCACCCTGGATGCAATGGCTGCCCGGGCGCCTGCTGCATACCAACGTGATCGGCTGCGCCATTTTCGCGGCCGTGTCCGGCTCCAGCGCGGCCACCTGCGCCACCATCGGCAAGATGACCTTGCCCGAGCTCGCCCGGCGCGGCTATCCCGAAGACATCACCATCGGCTCGCTGGCCGGAGCCGGTACGCTGGGGCTGCTGATTCCGCCCTCGATCATCATGATCGTCTACGGCGTCACCGCCGATGTCTCGATCGCGCGGTTGTTCATGGCCGGCGTTTTGCCGGGATTGCTGCTCGCCGCGCTGTTCTCGGGCTACCTCGTGCTGTGGGCTCTGCTGCATCCGAAGCGTGTGCCGGCAGCCGATCCGCCCCAATCACTGAAGCACAAGTTGCATGAGTCGCGGCACCTGATCCCGGTGCTGCTGCTGATCGCGGGCGTTCTGGGCTCCATCTACGGCGGGGTGGCGACCGCCACCGAGGCTGCCGCCGTGGGTGTGGTGGGCGCACTGGCCTTGTCGGCGGCGCAGGGCTCACTGGACTGGCGCACTTTTCGCGACTCGCTCATGGGCGGCACGCGCTTGTATTGCATGATCGCGCTGATCCTGGCCGGCGCGTCGTTCCTCACTTTGGCGATGGGCTACATCGGCCTGCCCCGGCACCTGGCCGAGTGGATAGGCTCGCTGGGCCTGTCGCCGTTCGGCCTGATCGTCATCCTGGCCGCGTTCTACATCGTGCTCGGCTGCTTCCTCGATGGCATCTCGATGGTCGTGCTCACCATGGGCGTCATCCTGCCCACGGTGCAAAAGGCCGGCATCGATCCACTGTGGTTCGGCATCTTCATCGTGCTGGTGGTCGAAATGGCGCAGATCACGCCGCCGGTTGGCTTCAACCTCTTCGTGTTGCAGGGCATGACCCGGCGCGAGATCGGCTGGATTACGCGCGTGACCCTGCCCTTCTTCTGTCTGATGGCGGTCGCGGTCCTGCTGGTCTGGGTGTTCCCGCAGATCGTGACGTGGCTGCCGCAGCGCATGTCGGGTTGAACTGCTCACCCTGGCTCCGCCAGTCTGGGCGTACCAAGCGTCTGCGCCCGCGCTAGCATCGGCCACTGCCCGGCCCCCGATCGCACGGCGGCAGGGCGGTGCCCCCGGGGAGATCCGCGCACCATGTCCGACCACAGCCTGCAAGCCTCGGCGCAGCCGATCGCTGCGCCCGAGCCGTTGGAGCAGGCGCTCGCATTGCAATCGCGCATGCCGGTGGTACGCATCGGCGAGGCGCTGCTCGCGCTGGGCTTCGTCGACGAGCGCCAGCTGGGCGATGCGCTGGCCCGGCAAACCCGCGAACGTCACCTGCCGCTGGGTGAACTGCTGGTGATGAGCCAGGCCATCACGCGGCAGCAGCTGGAGGCGGCGCTGGTGCACAAGATGGGGTTTCCGGTGGTGGACTTGGGTCGGTTTCCAGTGGAGGCAGAAGCCACCCGCCAGGTTCCCGCATCGCTGGCCCGACGACTGTGCGCGCTGCCGCTCATGTCGCGCGGCCATCGACTGGTTGTTGCGATGGAGGACCCCTCGGCGCGCGTGGCCGTCGACGAGCTCGAGCACAGCACGTCACTCAAGGTCGTGCCCGTCCTGGCGCTGGCGGGGACACTGCGGCCGGCCATCGCACAGATGTACGTCGACACGGATACCTCCGCAGCGCCTGCGCAACCCGCCGCGCAGCCCATGGCCGAGGATGGCCTCGACCGCCCAGCCAGCGTCATCGCAAGCCGGCTGATCGAACGCATCGTCGCCGACACCCGATCCGGTGCGGTGACCCATGTTCATGTCGAATCGGATGGCGCTCACGACCCGGTGATCGTGCGCGCCCGGCACGGCGGTGTGCTGGTGCCCTATGCCCGCCTGCCCGCGGCCTGTCGGGATCCTTTGGTCGAGCAGCTCAAGACCATGGCCCAGCTCGATCGGGGCGAGAGGATGCAGGCGCAGGTCGGCATGATCGAACCCAGCGACGGCGATGCGCACCCGCCGTTGCAGGTGACCACGATTCCCACCATGGGCGGGCAAGAGGACGTCGTGGTGAGGCGCCGAACCCGCCCGCGCCTGCGAGGGCTGACCGATCTCGGACTGACAGCGCGCAACCTGGCGGCATACACCGCAGCCATCGAGCAAGCGGGCGGCCTCGTCCTGTGTGTGGGACCCGAAGCCAGCGGGCGCACCACGACCTTGCACGCGGCGCTGGCCCATCTGAACACACCCGCGCGCAAGATCGTGACCGCCGAGCGATCGGTCACGATCACCCAACGCGGGGTACGCCAGATCCAGGTGCGTCGCACCGGAGAACCCAGCGCTCTGAGCGGGTTGCGGGCAATCGCGCAGGCCGACGCCGATGTGGTGATGGTCGACGACCTCGACGACAGCCTGTCGGCGCGCCTGGTGGTCGACCTTGCCGCGTCGGGCATGCTGGTCCTCGCCGCGACGACCGGCTCGAGCGCTTGGGGGGCCGTATCGCGCCTGATGTCGATGGGCATCGATGGGGACAGCTTGGCCGATGCATTGCGCGGCGTTCTCGTTCAGCGGCTGGTCAGACGGCTGTGCTCGCATTGCATGCGTTCGTCGCCAGCCGATAGCGGGCAGCTCGAGTGGTTGCAGCGCGCGTGGCGCGCCGATTCGCATGTGCCGGGTTCGCCTGAACCGGCCCCGTGCGGCCACGACCCGCTGCCTCGCTGGCTGGCCGAGTACGGTCGCGACGGCGTGATCGTGCTGCCCGCAGCAGTCGGCTGCCCGCACTGCGATGGCAGCGGGTACCGGGGCCACATCGGCGTGCACGAATGGATGGAGGTGGATCGGCAGGCGCGGCAATGGCTGCGGGCCCCGGCGCGGTTCGGCCTGCAGCGACAGCCGATCCCTGCGGCCGACCGACCGCCGCTGCACCAGGATGCAATCGAGAAAGTGCTGGCCGGACTGACGACCGTGACGGAAGTCGGCGCCATCTGCAACATCTAGGAATCGTTCGGATTGATGATTCGGTGCCGATGCACTACAGGAATTGGAGCCGACAGCATCGCAGGCACCGGGCTTCGGGCAGAATCTGCGTCGCGCATGCCCATGCAGGCGGCCGCCCCGCGGCAATGCAGTTCCCACATCGGCGCACGCGACGGGTTTCCCACGCACTCGCGGCCGTCGGCCGCAACGCTTCGCGCCCCGCGATGACTCTCACTGCTGTCCTACCCGCACCCGATGCACGGAGCCCGTGCTGATGGCGCGCATTTACCTCGTCGATGATCAGTTGTTGCTGCGCGATGGCTTGCACGCGTTGCTGTTGGGCGCGGGTCACGAGGTTGTGGGAGAGGGCAGCGACCCCACGCAGGCAGTGGCCGAAGCTCAACAGCGCCAGGCCGAAGTGATGCTTCTCGACCTGGGGCTGGGCGAGCGCTCCGGATTCGAGGTGTTGCAGGAGCTTCGGCGCCGAGGCTCGAACGTTCGGCCGCTGGTGCTCACGATGTCGTCGCAGCCACGCGACGTGGCCGAGGCCGTGCGCCTGGGCGCAGCGGGATACGTGCTGAAGGATGCCGGGGCGGCCGAGTTGCTGCCCGCCATCGACGCAGTGGCCGCCGGTCGCCGCTACTTCGGCCCGCAAGTCTCCGAGCTGGCATTGAAGGCCCTGGCCAACGACGCGCCGCCCAGCCCGATCGCCACGCTGTCACCGCGCGAACGACAGATCGTCACGATGGTGGTTAACGGAATGAGCAGCGCGGCCATCGGCCAGGAACTGCACCTGTCGCCCAAGACGATCGACACCTACCGCAGCCGCCTCATGTCCAAGCTGGGTGTCAACGGCGTCACCGCCCTGGTGCGACTGGCGGTGCGCGAAGGCCTGATACACGACTGAGACCGGCGCCCACGCAGGCCATGGCGGTACCAGGGCATCGCGCCTGCGCCGCGCAATTGCTCAGATGGCGCAGCTGCGAAATCCGCAGAACCCCTCGTCGGACGCCGGCGCGGCGAAGCGCCGGCGGTCGGCGTAGTGCTGGCGTGCAACGGTCATGCAACTGGCACCGCGCAGCACGCGAGCGGCCGGATGCGGTGCTGCGGGATCGAGCCGCACCGGCGCGCTGCGATGGCCCGGATAGGCCCACGCCGCCTCGGCCATCCACTCCGCCACGTCACCCCACACGAAGCCACGATGCCGGCCCTGGCGCGTAGCCAGGGTGTACTCGGCCTCGGTGGGCAAGCGGCGCCCAGCCCAGCGACACCACGCATCGGCTTCGTACCAGCACACATGCATCGCGGCCTGCGCCGAAGGCACCCGCTGCAGACGCCCCTGCCGGTGCACCAGCACCCCGTGCGCGAACTGTTCGACATAGCGTGGCGCGCGTCTGCCTGCCGTTTCCACCCAGGCCCATCCCGCCGGGCTCCAGTGCGTGGGATCGTCGTAGCCACGGTCGTCGACGAACTCGGCGAACTCGGCCCAGGTCACCGGCTGCGCGTCGATCTCGAACTCGGGCACCGCTGCTTCGTGGGCGTACTGCTCGGCCTCGGGCACCCAGCCTCCCGGTGGCGTGCCCAACATGACCCTCTGTGCACCAAAACCCAGGGGGTCACGCCGCACCCGCGCCGCCATCGGGCGCCCGCGCAACTCGGGCACCGTGACCTCGAAGCCCAGCGCTTGCACGGTCGCTGCCAGCGACTCGCTCAGCCTGTCCTCGTGCACCAATGCCATGCGGTAGAAGTAAAGCGCCTCGTCGTCGTCGCCCGACACCTTTTCCAGCAGTTCGAGCGTGGCCTCCAGGGTTGCGGCCAGGTAGGCGCGCATCGCCTCGCCCGCCGGCACGCTGCCCGACCAACGCTGCGCCCGCGGCTGAGCCAGCGGATCGAGCCACCAGTCGAGCACGGGATCGATCGACGCCAGCCGAACGGAATCACTGGGGCAGGCGCTGCCCCTGGCGCGTTGCGGGTTGCGCGCGACCCAGAGCTCCTGGAACCGCCCGGCCTGCCCGACCAGCCACACCGGGGGATCCGCATCCAGCGGTGGCGATAGCCGCGTCGGCATTCCTTCGACCGCACCCAGCCACTGCAGCGTGCGGTTGCGGGCATCCATGAGCGCCAGCGACAGCACGTCCGGCCCGGCCCGACGCATCGCCACCGGATCGTGTATGTCTACGGGCTGGAATGTGGAGTGCGACATCTTCCCAACGATACCGCGCCGGGACGGGATGCGCTCGGGCCATCGGCGGTTGCCAGACCCGCCGCCCGCTACAACCGCTCGATGCGCGCGTACGCGCTGTGATTGTGGATCGACTCGAAATTCTCGACGTCCACGCTGTAGCGTCCCACGCGGTTGTCGGCGTTCAGGCGCAGCGCCACATCGCGCACCAAGTCCTCGACGAACTTGGGATTCTCGTAGGCACGCTCGGTGATCCACTTCTCGTCCGGGCGCTTGAGCAGCGGCCAGATCTCGCTGGAGGCAGCCTCTTCCGCATACCGCACCAACTCGTGCCAGGCCAGCGGCGCCAGCGGCTCCACCCGCGCCGTCACCAACGACCGCTGGTTGTGGGCGCCGTAGTCGGAGATCTCCTTCGAGCACGGGCACAGGCTCTTCACCGGCACCGCCGCTTCCATCCAGATGACCGTGGTGCCCCCGCGTCGCTCCGCAATCCAGCGCCCCTGGTAGTCGAGCAGGCTCTGCACGCCGGACACCGGTGCCCGCTTGCGGACGAAGAACGGGAACCGCGCCTCGATGCGCCCCTCGGTGGCGCCCAGCCGCTCGAGCATGCGCCCCAGGGCCTCGGCCAGCGCTTCGGTGTGCAGCGGGGCGGGCAAGGTGTCGAGCCAGGCCACGAAACGCGACATGTGCGTGCCCTTCTGCTCGGCCGGCAACGCCACGTCCAGGTCCCATTGCGCCACTGTGTGCTGGGTTTGTCCGGAGACTGCGAGCACCAGCGGCCAGCGCACATCCTTCACGCCCACGCGCTGAATCGCCAGGTGTCGCTCGTCACGCTCACTTTGCGTATCAGGAATGTGCAGAGCGTCGGTCAGGTGGTTCATTGTCGGTGGCCGTGCCGTTGCGGAGCACAGGCGAATTCGTCGGGGTCCGCAAGCGGCCGGTCTGTCGGGTGTTGGTCAGTCGTTGACGGCAGGACGCACCAACGTCAGGGGCACACCGAAGCGCTTGCGCACCGATTGCTCGATGCCCGCGGCGTCCAGGCCGAGCGACGACAACAGCTTGGCCGGGTCGCCGTGCTCGGTGTAGGTATCGGGCAGGCCCAGCAGCAGCACAGGCACTGTCAACCCGGCTGCGTGCAGGTACTCGCCCACCGCGCTGCCGGCGCCGCCGGCGATACAGCCCTCCTCGAGCGTGACCAACGCATCGTGCGTGCGAGCCAACTCATGCACGAGTTCGGTGTCCAGCGGCTTGGCGAACCGCATATTGGCCACCGTTGCGTCGAGCGACTGCGCAGCATCGAGCGCCGGGTACAGCAGCGTGCCAAAGGCCAGCAGGGCCACGCGCCGGCCCTGGCCGCTGGCCAGGCCGCTTTGGCGCCGAATCTCGCCCCGTCCCCAGGGCAGCTCATGCAAGCCGGGGTCGGGCACCCGGCCCACGCCCGCGCCGCGCGGGTAACGTACCGCCACCGGACCGTCCCGGCGAAATGCCGTCGTCAACGCACGCCGGCACTCGTCTTCGTCCGCCGGCGTGAGCACGCTCATCTGGGGCACGCAGCGAAGGTAGGCCAGGTCGTACGCACCGCAATGGGTGGGACCGTCGGCACCGACCACGCCCGATCGGTCGAGCGCAAAGACCACCGGCAGGTTCTGCAGCGCCACGTCGTGGATGAGCTGGTCGTATCCACGCTGCAAGAACGTCGAGTAGATGGCCAGCACCGGTTTGAGGCCCTCGCAGGCCAGCCCGGCTGCAAACGTCACGGCGTGCTGCTCGGCGATACCCACGTCGTGGTAGCGCTTGGGAAAACGCTGCTCGAACTCCACCAGCCCGGAACCCTCGCGCATCGCAGGCGTGATGGCCACCAGGCGTTCGTCGGCCTCGGCCATGTCGCACAGCCACTGGCCGAAGATCTGGGTGAACGTGGGGCGAGGTGGCGTGGCCGGCTTCTGCAGCCCCACCGCCGGATCGAACTTGCTCGGCCCGTGGTAGTTGACCGGATCGGCCTCGGCCAGCTTGTAGCCATAGCCCTTCTTGGTGATCACATGCAGGAACTGCGGGCCGCGCTTGCCGCGCAGGTTCTCCAGTGTGGGAATGAGGGCGTCCAGGTCGTGCCCGTCGATCGGACCGACATAGGTGAACCCCAGTTCTTCGAAGATGGTGCCGGGCACCACCATGCCTTTGGTGTGCTCCTCGAAGCGCTTGGCGAACTCGTACAGCGGCGTGCCCTTGAGCACGCTCTTGGCACCCTCGCGCGCCGCGCTGTAGAAGGTGCCGCTCATCAGTCGTGCCAGGTGCTTGTTCAACGCCCCCACGGGCGGGGAGATCGACATGTCGTTGTCGTTGAGCACCACGAGGATATCGGCCAGCCCGGCACCTCCATCGGCCCCGCCGTGGTTCAGGGCCTCGAATGCCATGCCACCGGTGAGCGCGCCGTCGCCGATCACCGCCGCCACCCGGCGGTTCTCGCCCTTGAGCCGCGCCGCGTGTGCCATGCCCAAAGCCGCCGAAATGCTGGTGGACGAGTGCGCCGTGCCGAAGGTGTCGTACTCGCTTTCGTCGCGACGCGGAAAGCCCGCCAAGCCACCCAACTGGCGCAGCGTGCCCATGCGCTCGCGCCGTCCGGTGAGGATCTTGTGCGGGTAGGTCTGGTGCCCCACATCCCAGACGATGCGGTCGTGCGGCGTCTGGTAGACGTAGTGCAACGCGATCGTCAGCTCCACGGTGCCCAGGTTGGACGACAGGTGGCCGCCCGTCTTGCTGACGCTGTCAAGCACGAAGGCACGCAACTCCTGCGCCAGCGTGCGCAGTTCGGGGCGCGACAGCCGCCGCAGGTCGCCAGGGCTGTCGATGGTGTTCAGCAACGCGGTGCTCATGGACCCTCAGTGTTCGCGGTCGACCACCAGATCGGCCAGCTGGCGCAGGTGCGTCGTGTCGGGCAGTCCGCAGGCACCCAGCGCCTCCAGGGCCGACTGATGAAGTCGCCGTGCCTCATCGCGTGCCGCCTGCAGGCCGAGCACGCTGACATAGGTGGGCTTGTTCTGGTGCTCGTCCTTGCCGGCGGTCTTGCCCAGCTTGTCGGAGCCCTGTGTGACGTCCAGGATGTCGTCCACCACCTGGAAGGCAAGCCCGAGTGCGGCGCCGTAGGCAGACAGTCCGGCCAGGGCTTGTACACCGGCGCTGCCGGTGGCCGCGCCCATCATCACGCTGGCCTGAAGCAAGGCGCCCGTCTTGCGGCGGTGCATGTCGCGCAGCGCGGACTCGTCCAGGCGCCGGCCTATGGCCGCCAGGTCGATGGCCTGTCCGCCAGCCATGCCCGCATGACCGGCTGCCCTGGCCAACAAGCCGCACAGGCGCGCCTGCAGCGCCTGCGGCACCGCGGACCCGTCGGGGGTGAGAACCTCGAACGCCAGAGCCTGCATCGCATCGCCCACCAGCATCGCGCTGGCTTCGCCGTAGCGCACGTGCACCGTCGGCTTGCCTCGTCGCAGCACGTCGTTGTCCATGCAGGGCATGTCGTCGTGCACCAGCGAGTAGGCGTGGATGAGCTCGACGGCAACTCCGGCTCGCAACGCAGCCTCGGGCAGCCCCTGCACGGCCTCGCTGGCGGCGCGCACCAGCATGGGCCGAAGGCGCTTGCCTCCGTCGAGCACACCGTAGCGCATGCCCTCGCCCAGACCGGCCGGTGCATCGCACGGAACCCAGTGCTCCAGGGCGCGCTCGACCTGGTCGAGCGTCTGCCGCATCCAGTTGTCGAAGTCGGGCGGCGGCGTCATGGCGCGGGGTAGTCCTTGAGTTGGCCGTCCTCGAGCAGCTTGACCTGCGTCTCGACGGCCTGCAAGCGCTCGCGGCAAACGGCCAGCAACCGGGAGGCCCGGTGATAGCTCTCAAGAAGCTGGTTGAGCGGCATCTGGCCGGTTTCCATGGCCTGCACGAGTCGCTCGAGTTCGGCCAAGGCCTGTTCGTAACTTTCGCCGCCATCGGCGCTGGCAGGGGTCGGCACCACGGGATCGGGCGCGGGCATGGGCAATGCGGTCCGTTAAGGGGAAAGGTGTCGATTTTAGTCGCCGCCGTCCCGACCCCGACGGCCAGCGGGTGGGGCACACGTACAATCGCGCCCCTCGGCTATCCTGAGCGGTGGCCGTTCATCATTGACGAGCCCATCCGCGGGGCCACCGGGTGGGGGGGTGTGACATCCTTGCTGGAGATCCCGGGGATCATGTCGGACCTGAGCATCAGTCTCGAAGCTCCGGATCCCGCCGCGGGCAAGCCCCGGGCGGCCTCCGATTCAGTCGCGGCAGCGACCGCGCAACGCCGCGACAGTGCGGCTGTCTCGGCGGCGACGCAGTCGCAGCTTTCGGTTGCGACCTACTTCTCCGAGGCGTTGGCCCAGCGCGAGCAGGAACTCATCTTCCAGCACGGGCCGCGCTACCTGGGGCACGAACTCGCGGTTCCCGCGGAAGGCGACTACTACGCCCTGCCGCAGGAGGGTGAGGGCCGCGCGCTGCTGCGCACGGCGCAGGGCGTGGCACTGGTGTCCAACGTCTGCCGCCACCGACAGGCCGTGATGCTGCGCGGCCGCGGCCACACGCGCGATCGCATCGTCTGCCCCCTGCACCGCTGGACCTACGACCTGCAGGGCCGACTGGTCGGCGCACCTCACTTCGATCACGATCCGTGCCTGCACCTGAACACCTACGGCGTGCGCACCTGGAACGGCATGGTGTTCGAGGACAACGGCCGCGACATCGCGGCCGAGCTGGGCACCGTGGGGCCGCGTGCAAGCCTCGACTTCACCGGCTTCGTGCTCGACAAGGTGCAGATGCACGAGTGCCGCTACAACTGGAAGACGTTCATCGAGGTCTACCTCGAGGACTACCATGTCGTGCCCTTCCACCCGGGCTTGGGGCGGTTCGTCAGCTGCGACGACTTGCGCTGGGAGTTCGGGCGCCACCATTCGGTGCAGACGGTGGGCATACACGAGGGCCTGCGGCGAGCGGGTACGCCCGCGTACCAGCGCTGGCACGACGCGGTGCTCGCCCTGAGGGGTGGTGTTCCGCCGCAGCACGGTGCGATCTGGCTCACCTACTACCCGAACGTCATGGTCGAGTGGTACCCGCACGTGCTGGTGGTCTCGACCCTGTACCCGAAGGGGCCGCAGCACACGCTCAACGTGGTGGAGTTCTTCTACCCGGAAGAGATCGCGGCCTTCGAGCGTGAATTCGTCGAGGCCGAACAGGCCGCCTACATGGAAACCTGCCTGGAAGACGACGAGATCGCCGAGCGCATGGACGCAGGGCGGCATGCGCTGCTCGAGCGAGGTGACGACGAGGCCGGTCCCTACCAGAGCCCGATGGAAGACGGCATGCGCCACTTCCACGAGTGGTACCGGCGTGTCATGGGCATGGGCCGGGCCAGTTGGTGAGCGGGTGGGTCGCAGCACCGGCCCGCTTTGCGCCGCGCTCCCCGTTCCGCGGGCCGGAACGGGGGTCGGGCGCAGGCGGTAGCGCTTACTTCTGGTAGACCCAGGCGCCGTTCTCGATCTTGACCATCACGCGCGCGCGCTGGTCGAGGCCCAGGTGGTCGTTGGGCGACATGTTGAACACGCCGTGGGCGCCCGACACATTGCGGGTGCGCTCCAGCGCATCACGCAACGCCGCCCGGTACGCCGGCGTGCCGGGCTCGGCCGACTTGCCAACGCTGGCGATGGCGGCGTGGAGCAGCAGGCCCGCATCCCAGGCATGGGCACCGAAGGTAGAAACCGATCCCTTGCCGTGGGCGGCCTCATAGGCGCGCACATAGGCCATCGCCGTCTTCTTCACCGGATGGTCGGCGGGCAACTGCTCGGCCACGAGCACGCCACCGGCGGGCAGCAGCGTGCCCTCGACGTCCTTGCCTCCGACGCGCAGGAAATCGTTGTTGGCCACGCCGTGCGTCTGGTAAACCACGCCCTTGTAGCCGCGCTCCTTGAGCGTGCGCTGCGGCAGCACCGCTGGAGTGCCCGAGCCCGCCACCAACACGGCCTGCGGGTTCGCCGCCATGACCTTGAGCACCTGCCCGGTCACCGACGAGTCGGTGCGGTTGTACCGCTCGGCGGCCAACACCTGGATGCTCTTGAGCGCGGCTGCCTTGTTGAACTCCTGCAACCAGCCTTCGCCGTAGGCATCGGCAAAGCCGATGAACGCAGCCGACTTGATGCCGTTGTCGGCCATGTGCTGCACGATGGCCAGCGCCATCATGATGTCGTTCTGAGGCGTCTTGAAGACCCAGCGCTTCTTGGCATCGACCGGCTCCACGATGCGCGCCGAGGCAGCCATCGAGATCATCGGAGTCTGGCTCTCGGACACCACATCGATCATGGCCAGCGAGTTCGGCGTGGTGGTCGAACCGATGATCACGTCGACCTTGTTCTCGGTGATGTGCCGCCGCGCATTGGTGACGGCCGCCGTGGTGTCCGAGGCATCGTCGAGGACGATGTACTTGATCGTGTGACCCGCGAGCGTCTTGGGCATCAGCTCGAACGTGTTCTTCTCGGGTATGCCCAGCGACGCGGCCGGGCCGGTGGCCGATACCGTGACGCCGACCTTGACCTCGCCCGCCTGCGCAGCGACGAAGGTGGCCGCCAGTGCAGCAGCCATCAGGGAACGGATTCGTTTCATGTGCATGTCTCCTTTCGGGTTTGCTTCTGACTAGAGAGCGAGACCGGGGATGGCGGAGCCTGCACATGCTCCAGCCCGCCCAGGAATAGATCGACCACTACCGGCGCGATCGTGCCGTGGTCAACCGGACCGCCCGGCTTGAGCCACGTGAACATCCAGTTCATCATGCCGAACAGCAGCATGGTCAGCGGTTTGGTCAAGGATGCCGCGGAAAGTTCGGGCCGCAGTTGCGCCAACGCATCCGCGAACACATCGACCACTCGCCGCTCGCCGTCGAGCACGCGCTCGCGGGCCTGCTGGTCAAGGAACTTGACGTCGTCGGTCAGCACCCGGTGCTCGTTGCGGGCGTCGGCATAGGCCAGCACGAACCTGCTGATGAGCTGGGCCAGGCGCTCGCGAGGTGGCAGCCCTTCGGCCACCACTTCAGCCACCAGCGCCTGCAGTCGGTCGACGTGCGCTTGCGCCACGCACCGCAGCAACTCGTGCTTGTCCCGCACGTAGTGATAGAGGGTAGGCTTGGACACGCCGCTGGCCGCCGCAACCTCGTTCATCGAAGTGGCGGTATATCCGCGCTCGGCAAACAGCGCCGCGGCATGCGTGAGGATGCGACTGCGCTGGTCGTCGAAGGCGGCACCTCGCACGCGTCCCATGACGGCTCCTTTGCTAGCGCTCGTCGAACGACAGCACCACGCTGTCGCTCACGGGATGGGACTGGCAGGTGAGCACGAAGCCGGCGGCCACCTCGGCCGGCTCGAGCGCGAAGTTGCGATCCATGCGCACTTGACCCGCCTGCACGCGGGCACGGCAGGTCCCGCACACGCCAGACTTGCAGGAGAACGGCAACTCGAGCCCAGCGCGCCCACAGGCATCGAGGATGCTGCCGTTGGCTGCGGAATACGGCACCGTCCGCGTGAGCCCGTCACGCGTGATCGTGATGCGGGCATCGCTTGCGTCGCCGGGTTGCGGCATGGCGGGGGCCGCGCGCCTCGCGGCTACACCAAAGCGCTCGGCGTGGATGCGCTCGGCAGGCAGCCGCGCATCGAGCAACGCCTGCTGGGCGACTTCGATCATGCCTTCGGGGCCGCACACGAAGGCCGCATCCAGGGCCGGCACGTCGATCAGGGTGGTGGCCAGTCGATGCAGCAACGGCGCGTCGATGCGCCCACCGGACAGCGGCGTGTCGACCGGCTCGCGCGAGAACACCGCAATGAGCATCATGCGCGCAAGGTGCCGGTTCTTGAGGTCCTCGAGTTCCTCCTTGAACATGGTGCTGCGCGCGGTTCGGTTGCCGTAGACCAGCGTGAAGCGGCTGTGCGGCTCATCGTCGAGCAACGCCCGGGCGATGGCCAGGATCGGCGTGATGCCACTGCCACCGGCCACGCCGAGCACATGGCGCGCGCCGCCGGAGCCCGGGCGCAGAACGAATCGGCCCTGCGGCGGCATCACGTCGATCACGTCGCCCACGCACAGCCGCTCGTGCACCCAGTTCGAGAACAGCCCGCCCTCGACCCGCCGAACGCCTATGCGCAGCATCGGCTGACCCGGCCGGTCGCACAACGAATACGAACGCCGGCACTCCTGACCCGCGATGACGGTGCGCAGGGTCAGGTGTTGCCCGGGCTCGAACGCGCAGGCCTCAGCCAGCGCTGGAGGCACTTCGAGTCCCAACGAAACCGCGTCGTCGGCCACTGCATCGCGCGCAACAACGCGCAAGCTGTGGAAGTGCGTATCGGCGCTCATATGGGTTTGACGTGCTCGAACGGCTCGCCGCAGGCCAGGCATCGATGCAGCGACTTGCAGGCCGTGGACCCGAACTCGGACAGACTCTCGGTGTGCGTGCTCGCGCAGCGCGGGCATGCGGGCGAGCGCTTGATGAACCTCACCACCTGCTCGGCTGCCTGCGGTGCCGGCCCTGGAGGCGCTATCCCGTGACGCTGGAGCTTGCGGCGCCCTTCGTCGGTGATCCAATCGGTGGTCCAGGCCGGCGACAGGCGATGCATCACCCTCACCGACCCCAAGCCTGCGGACGCCAGTTCGCGTCGCACAGCCGCCTCGATGACCTCGGTTGCCGGGCAGCCCGAGTAGGTGGGCGTGAGCACCACTTCCAGGTCGTCGCCCTCGTCGCGCACCTCACGAACAATGCCCAGTTCGACCAGCGAGACCGCAGGCAACTCCGGATCGGGTACGCCCTGCAACACGCGCCATGCGGCCCCGACTCGCGTGCTCAGTCCGGCAAGGCCTCTCACCACGCCCCCCCCGGGTAGCTTCGTTGCAGCACCTGCATCTCGGCCAGCAGGTAGCCCAGGTGCTCGCTGTGCACACCGCGTCGCCCGGTCGACCTGAACGCCGTGGCCGCCGGCGCGGTCAGGTTCGCATCCTTCAATACAGCGGCGATCTCGGTCGACCACTGCGGATGCAGATCGGAAGTGGCCGGACCGATGCCTGAAGCGACGGCCGCTGCATCGACCGCGTCGGCTTCGAACAGCTCGGGCACATAGGGCCACGCGCGCGCCAGCGCCTTGCGCATTCGCGCCGCCGACTCATCGGTGCCGTCGCCCAGGCGCACCACCCACTGGGCGGCGTGCGACTGGTGGTAGCGAGCCTCCTTCAAGGCCTTGCCGGCGATGCCCGCCAGCGTCTCGTCGGCCGACGACTGCAGCCGCTGCCACCACAGCTTGAACCATGTCGACAGCAGCAGGTTGCGCACGACGGTGTCGGCGAAGTCGCCGCCTCCACGCCGCAGCGGCAACTCCGCCAGCGTGACGTTGCGGAAGTCACCCTCGCCGCGAAGGAACGCCAGCTGGTCCTCGTCATACGCCTGCCCGCCCGCCCTCGAAGCGTGAAGCGATCCCGCGTGCGTGAGCAGCGCGCGGGCCTGGCCGATGTGATCGAGCGCCACGTTCGACAGGGCGATGTCCTCCTCGAGCACCGGCGCATGACCGCACCACTCGGCCAGGCGCTGCGCATGCACCAGCGCGGTCATGCCGGTAGACCTTGTCAGCGGCAGGCTCGAAGAGCATGTCTTTGTCCGCAGGGTCGCTGGCAACGATCTGGTCCGACCGCACGACCCACAGGCTCACCCCTTCCTGGCGCCGGGTGTACACCTCGCGCGCGAGGTTCAGGGCCATGGCGGAGTCGGCGGCATGCAGGCTACCGCAGTGCTTGTGGTCCAGCCCCGACTTCGGGCGCACGAACACCTCCCACAGGGGCCATTCATCGCGGGTATCGCTCATCTGGATCACCTCCTGTCACCCCTCGGGCTAGGAATCGACGGCATCGCGCCTGCGATCACGCGGCCTGCGCCGCCGCATCGCATGCCGCCCGCTTGCGTGCATGGGCCATCGCAGCCTCGCGCACCCAGGCACCATCGTCGCGCGCTCGCACTCGCGCAGCCAGACGATCGCGGTTGCAGGGTCCATCGCCTCCCACCACACGCCAGAACTCGTCCCAGTCGATGGCGCCATGGTCGTGATGCCCGCGCTCGGGGTTCCACTTCAATTGGGGGTCAGGGAGATCAACACCCAACACCTTGGCCTGCTCGACGGCGGCGTCGATGAACTTCTGCCGCAACTCGTCGTTGCCGATGCGCTTGATTCCCCAGCGCATCGACTGCTCCGAGTGCGTGCTCTCGCCGTCGGGCGGGCCGAACATCATGAGGCTGGGCCACCACCAGCGGTTCACGGCGTCCTGCACCATGTCGCGCTGGGCCTGCGTGCCCTGGGACATCATCGCGTACAGCGCGTCGAAGCCCTGGCGCTGGTGGAACGACTCCTCGCGGCACACCCGGATCATCGCTCTGGCGTAGGGTCCGTAGCTGCACCGGCACAGCGGGATCTGGTTCATGATGGCCGCGCCGTCGACCAGCCAGCCGATCACACCGACATCTGCCCAGGTGAGCGTGGGGTAATTGAAGATCGAGCTGTACTTCGCCTGGCCGGTGTGCAGCGCCTCGATCATCTCGTCACGGCTGGTGCCCAGGGTCTCGGCCGCCGCGTAGAGATACAGGCCGTGCCCGCCTTCGTCCTGCACCTTGGCCAGCAAGATGGCCTTGCGTTTGAGGGTCGGCGCACGGGTGATCCAGTTGCCCTCGGGCAGCATGCCGACGATCTCGGAGTGCGCATGCTGGCTGATCTGGCGTACCAGCGTGCGGCGATAGTGATCGGGCATCCAGTCCTTGGGCTCGACGTACTCGCCGGCGGCGATGCGGGCCTCGAAGCGCTGCTCGCGTTCGGTCGGAGCGAGCCCCGATGCGCTAGCGTGTCCCTCGCGGGCGGCGGTGTCCATGGCCTGGGTGTACATGCCTCACTCCTGCGCGTCAGGGTCGCGGCACTCAACGCGGGCGCTTGTCGACAACGCGGCGCGCCTTGCCCACGAGCGTGCGCTCGATGGAGTCGGGCAGGCCGACACTGACACTGGCGCTCACGCCGATCAGCGACTTGATCAGGTGCTGCAGCTCGGCGCCGACGGCTGCCGCATCGGCCTGGGCGTGCTCGGGCAGCAACTCGCAGCGCACCTCGAGCTCGTCGAGGCGGTCAGGGCGCGTGACGACGAGCTGGTATTGCCCGGCCAGGCGGCCCTGCTTGAGCACGAGTTCCTCGATTTGGGTGGGAAAGACGTTCACGCCTCGGATGATGAGCATGTCATCGGAGCGGCCAACGATCTTGCCCATTCGGCGCATGCTGCGCGCGGTGGGCGGCAGCAGCCGTGTGAGGTCGCGCGTGCGATATCGGATGACGGGCATCGCCTGCTTGCTCAGCGACGTGAACACGAGCTCGCCTTCGCTGCCATCGGGCAGCACGTCGCCGGTGTCGGGGTCGATGATCTCCGGGTAGAAGTGGTCCTCCCAGATCACCGGGCCGTCTTTCGTTTCGATGCACTCGCACGCCACGCCGGGGCCCATCACCTCCGACAGGCCGTAGATGTCGACGGCATCGATCGCGGCGCTGGCTTCGATCTCGGCGCGCATCGCCTCGGTCCAGGGCTCGGCGCCGAAGACGCCGATGCGGATCGACATCTCGCGCGGGTCCATGCCCTGGCGCCTGAACTCCTCGATGATCACCTGCATGTAGCTCGGGGTGACCATGATGATGTCGGGCTTGAAGTCGACGATGAGCTGCACCTGCTTCTCGGTCTGGCCCCCGGACATCGGCACCACGGTGCAGCCCAGGCGCTCCGCGCCGTAGTGCGCGCCCAGCCCGCCGGTGAACAGGCCGTAGCCATAGGCGTTGTGCACGATGTCGCCACGCCGCGCTCCGGTGGCCCGCAGTGAGCGCGCCATCAGGTCGGCCCATGTGTCGATGTCACCCTGCGTATAGCCCACCACCGTTGGCTTGCCGGTCGTTCCCGACGACGCATGGACGCGCACCACCTGCTCGCGAGGCACGGCGAACATGCCGAATGGGTAGTTGGCACGCAGGTCGGCCTTGGTGGTGAACGGAAACCGCGCGAGATCGGCCAGCGTCTTGCAATCCGACGGATGGACGCCACGCGCCTCGAATGCGCGCCGGTAGTGCGGCACATGCTCGTAGGCATGCGCCAGGGTTTGCTGCAGCCGCTCGAGCTGCAGGGCCTGGAGTTCGTCCCGGCTGGCACGCTCGATGGGCTCCAGATCACCGGGCGCTGGCTGCTTGACAGGCATTCATCCTCCGCGTGGGTTCAGGGGCGAGCCGCCGACCACCGGCCGGCCCGCCATCGTGTAGGAATGGCCACGAAACAGCGCGATTCGCCGGCCGTGCTGATCGTCAACCTCGATGTCGTAGACCCCGAGCCGCCCCTTGCGGCTCACCTCGCGCGCGACCGCCACGAGACGATCGCCCTCGTGCGCCCCAGCCAGCAGTTCGACCGAGAAGCCGGATGCCACGGTCTGGACGTTGTAGGCGTTGCAGGCATAGGCGAACGCCGCATCGGCCAGCGTCGCGATCAAGCCGCCATGGCAAATCCCGAAGCCATTGAGCATGTCGGATCGCACCTGCATCGACACCCGAGCGCTGCCGGGCCCGATCGTGACAACCTCCAGCCCGAGCAAGCGGATGACGGCGTCATCGCGAGACATCGCCTCGCGCACGGCCTCGGCTGTCGCCTGCGCTTGGGCTGGCGACGCGGCAGCGGCTGCCATGGGGTGGCGCGCGGTCATGTCGGAACAGGTGGTTCGGATCGGTCAGGAATTGACCGACCGGTCGGTTGAGGAATGGGCTGATCGTACGGCGCCTCGCGCATGCCGGGCAAGCGCCTTCGCGCTGGGAATTTCCCTCATCGACTGCCCAGAGGCCCCGCCACGGCCTCCGCCAATGAGCGAGCCGCCGTCGACAGGCTTCAGCGGCCCGTGGCCTTGCGCAGCAACTCGATCAGCATGGCGTGCTCGGCAGCGGACAGCCGCGCCGAAAGCTCAGCCTCCATCGTGCGCGCAGCCGCCGCGGCCTCGCTGGCGAGGGCGCGCCCGGCATCGGTGAGCACGACGTTCTGCGATCGGCCGTCCAGCGGATTGCGTTCGCGCCGCAACAGTGAGCGCTCCTGAAGGCGATCGAGGAGCAGCGTGAGGTTCGGCGGCGACAGCAACAGCACCTGGCCCAGGCGCTTGGGCGACAGCGCCGCGTTGGCAGCCAGCAGCATCAGGATGGAGAACTCCACCTTGCGCAGGCCGAAGCGGTCACCGACATGGCGCTCGAACAGACCGACCGTCACCACGGCGGCCCGGGCGACGTGATAGCCCAAGACCTCTTCCAGCGCGCCAAGGGCCACATCGTCGACCGGCGCAGCCTCCGGCACGCGGCCGCGCAGTCCCATGATGACTCAGTCGGCCTCGGCCGCGGTCTTGCGAGCCGCGCCCAGGTAAGTTTCGATCACCCGCGGGTCACCAGCCAGCTGGGCTGCGGGTCCTTGCAGCGCAATGGCGCCAGTCTCGAGCACATAGCCGTGGTCAGCCACCTCGAGCGCCGCACGCGCGTTCTGTTCGATCAGCAGGATGCTCACGCCCTGCTCGCGCAAGCGCGAGATGATGCGGAAGATCTCCCGCACGATCAGCGGTGCCAAGCCGAGGCTGGGTTCGTCGAGCATCAGGAGCTTGGGCGACGACATCAACGCGCGCCCGACAGCCAGCATCTGTCGCTCGCCGCCCGAGAGTGTTCCGGCCAGCTGGTTGCGGCGCTCCTTCAGCCGAGGAAAGAGCTCGTACACCCGATCGAGCTCCCCTCGCCAGTTGGGTTTGCGCAGCTTCATCGATCGATAGCCGCCCAGAACGAGGTTGTCTTCTACAGGCATGGTGCCGAACAACTCGCGCTTCTCCGGCACCAGCGCCATGCCCAGCATGACACGCTCCTCGAGGTCCACGTCGGCCAGGTCGATGCCGTCGAAAACGACCTGGCCCCGCGAGGGCAGCACCGCCATCAGCGCATTCAGCGTGGTGGACTTGCCGGCACCGTTGGGACCGATCACCGTCACGACCTGGCCGCGTTCCAGCCGCAGATCCAGTCCGGTCAGCACCTCGGCGCGACCGTAGCCAGCGTGCAACGCACTCACATGCAACAGAGCTTCGCCCACGTCAGTGCTCCGTTCCCAGGTAGGCCGCGCGCACCGCCGGGCTCGCCTGCACCTCGGCAGGCGTGCCGACCATCAGGCGGGTACCGAACTCCATCACGACGATGCGGTCGGTCAGGCCCATCACGAAATCCATGTCGTGCTCGACCAGCAGGATGCTCATGCCCTCGGACTTGAGCTGCCGCAGCACCGCTGCCAACGCCTGCTTCTCCTTGTGCCGCAGGCCAGCGGCCGGCTCGTCGAGAAGCAACAGTGTCGGATCCGTACACAACGCGCGCGCGATTTCCATCAGGCGCTGCGGACCGAGCGCGAGGTTCCCGGCCAGCTCATGCATCTTGTCGGTCATGCCGATGCGCGCGAGTTGCGCTTCAGCCTCTGCCATGGCCTGGCGCTCCTCGGCGCGGTCGAGTCTGAGCATGGCCCGTACCGTTCCGCTGCGCGTGCGGGTATAGGCGCCCAGTGCCACGTTCTCGAGCACCGTCATCTCCGGGATCATCTTGACGTGCTGGAAGGTGCGCGACACACCGAGCTGGGCGATGGCCCGGGACACCATCCGGCCGACCTCCTGGCCGCGGAAACGCACCGTTCCGCTGGTGAGTGCCAGCACGCCGGTGATGAGGTTGAAGGTGGTGGACTTGCCGGCCCCGTTGGGGCCGATCAAGCCGACGATTTCGCCGGCCCGCATCTGGAACGTCACGTCATTGACCGCGACCAGGCCACCGAACTCCTTGCGCACCTTTTCGACTTCGAGCAAGAGCTCGCCGTGCGCAGGTTTTGCCCGAGCAGGCAGCCGGGGGGCGCCCTCCCAATCGCGCACGCGCTGCCGCGCCGGCACCAGCCTGCCAAGGAAGGTCCACAGCCCGTCGGGCGCGTACTTGAGCACGGCGATCATCACCAAACCGAAAACGATGATCTCGAAATTGCCGCTGGTACCGATGAGGCGCGGCAGCAGCACCTGAAGCTGGTCCTCGATCAACTTGAGCACGCCGGCCCCGAGGAACGCGCCCCACACATGGCCGACCCCGCCCAGCACCACCATGAACAGGTACTCGATGCCCTTGTTCAGTCCGAACGGCGACGGGTTGACCGTGCGCTGGAAGTGGGCGAACAACCAGCCGGAAATCGCGGCCAGCACGGCGGCCAGCACGAACGCCACCACCTTGTAGCGGAAGGTCGAGATGCCCATGGACTCGGCCATGGTGGTGCCGGTCTTGAGGGATCGGATTGCCCGGCCCGGGCGCGAGTCGAGCAGCCAGGTCACGCCCAGCGCGGCGGCCAGTGCAAATGCCCAGATCAGCGCATAGATGCCTCGCCCGCTGCCCAGGCTGACACCACCCAGCGTGATGGGTGGCACGCCCAGGATGCCATCGTACTTGCCAAGGAACTCCATGTTGGAGATGGAGTAGTAGATCGTCAGACCCCAGGCGATGGTGGCCAGCGGCAGGTAGTGGCCCGACATGCGCAGCGTGATCGCGCCCAGCACCAGGGCCACCAACACGCTGGCGCCGATGCCGGCAAAGAGCGAGAACCAGGGCGAGATGCCGAGGTTGACCGACATGAGCGCAGCCGTGTATGCGCCGACCCCGACGAACGCGGCCTGGCCGAACGATGTCAGGCCGGCTACGCCGGTGAGCACCACCAGCCCCAGCGAGACCAGCGCGTACAGACCGATGTAGTTGAGCTGCGTGATCCAGAAGTCCGGCAGCGGCAGCAGCGGAAGGGCCAGCATCGCCGCCGCGAACAGGGGAAAGCCGAAATTTCGCAGTGTGGTCATGTCAGTGCTCCTCGCCATGCGGATCGCGCAGCGAGCGCCACAGCAGCACCGGGATGATCGAGCCGAAGACGATGACCTCCTTGAAGGAACTGGCCCAGAACGAACCGAACGCCTCGAGCAGCCCCACTGCCATGGCGCCTACCAGCGCCAGCGGATAGCTCGACAGCCCCGCGAACACCGCGGCGACGAACCCTTTCAAGCCGATCAGGAAGCCAGAGTCGTAGAACACGGTCGTGGTCGGACCGATCAGCAGCCCGGACAGCGCGCCGATGAACGCGGCCAGGGTGAACGTGAGCCGCCCGGCCGACTGGCTGGAGATGCCCATCAATCGCGCGCCCAGGCGGTTGACGGCGGTTGCGCGCAGGGCCTTGCCGTGAAGGCTGCGCTCGAAGAAGAGCCACAGCATGACGATCAAGGCCAGCGAGGCCACGAAAATGATCAGCGCCTGGCCCGACAGCGTCACCGGGCCGAGAGTGAAGCGGTCATCCCAGAAGCTGGGGTTGCGGAAGCCCTCGGCGCCGAAGTAGTACAGGCCCAGGCCGGTGAGCGCGAAGTGCACGCCCACCGAAACGATCAACAACACCAGTACCGTGGCATCGGCCAGAGACTCGTAGGCCAGGCGGTAGATCAGCCCGCCGAAGGGCGTGACCAGCGCCAGCGTGAGCAGCGCTTGTGCCCACATGGGGAACTTCTGCGGCGCCGCCCAGAACACCAATGCAACGACCGCTACCGGATAGGCCAGCGTGCCCAGCACACGACGCACCGTCCGTCCATGTGACTGGCCGCGGCGCAGCCCGTGCCAGGCGTCGGTGACGGCGGTCACGCCGGCCAGCACCAGCAGGAACCATGCCGTGCCCGGCACCTGCCCCATCTGCAGCATGGCCAGTGTGAGGGCGCCGAAGGTGACGAACTCACCCTGAGGAATGAAGATCACGCGTGTGACGGCGAATACCAGCACCGTGGCCAGTGCCAACAGCGCATAGATCGCGCCATTCGTGATGCCGTCCAGCGCCAGGATGCTGGCGATCGAAAAGTCCATGGCTCAGGCTGTGGTTTGCGGGGGCGCCTCCGACCGATTCTTCGACCGATCGGTCGACGAATCAAATCGGGGCGCGCCATTGTGATGGCCTTGGGCCGAGTTGGGACTGCGGGTTATTCCTCGTAAGCCCAGTCGCCATTGACGACCTTCAAAATCACGCCAGTCTTGGTCGTGTAGCCCCAGTGATCGTCCTTGGTCCAATTCATGATGCCGTGCGCAAAGACCATGCGGCCCATGTTCTCGATGGCGTCCTTGAGAGCGGCGCGGAACTCCGGCGTTCCCGGCTTGGCCTTCTTCAGCGCCACCGGAACCACCTTTTCCAGCACCAGCAAGGCGTCGTAGCTGTGACCGGCGAACTGGTTGCGTGAGCCGGCGCCATAGGCCTTCTCATACTTGGTGACGAAGTCGATGGCCACCGGCTTCGACGGGTGGCTGTCGGGCAGCAACTCACCCACCACCGCCGGACCGGACACGACATAGGTCCCCTCGACATCCTTGCCACCGATGCGCATCAGGTCGCGCATGGCCGCGGCGTGGGTCTGGTACACCTTGCCCTTGTAGCCGCGCTCGACCAGTCCCTTTTGCGGCATGGCCGCGCCGGACCCGGAGGCCACCACCAGCATCGCATCCGGATTGGCAGCCGCGAGCTTGAGCGCCTGCGCCGTCACACTGGTGTCGGTGCGTGCGAACCGCTCGGCCGCCACCACCTTGATGCCCGACTTCTCGGCGAGCGCGGTGAAGTCCTTGAGCCATTGCTCGCCATACGCATCGGAGTAGCCGAGAAAGCCCACCGTCTTGACGCCCTGCTTGCGCATCAGCGTCACGATGGGATAGGCCATCACCGAGGTCGACTGCGGCAGGCGGAAAGTCCAGGCATCCTTGCCCGGCGGCAGCGCGGCGGGCGAGGCGGCCAGCTGCACGGTGCCCGATTCGGCCGCCACTGCAGCCATCGGGATCGCCACCGGTGTGGCGGCCGAGCCAATGATGAGGTCGACCTTCTCGTCGGTGACGAAGCGCCGCGCGTTCTGCACGCCCTTGGTCGGGTCGGTCGCGTCATCGAGGATGATGACCTTCAGCTTCTCGCCGGCAACGGTAGCCGGCCACAGCTTGAACTGGTTCTGCATCGGGATGCCCAGGCCCGAGGCCGGCCCCGTCAAGGGCAGGCTGATGCCGACCGTGATGTCGGCCAGCGCGGGCAGGGTTACCAGCAGGGCGGCGGCAGACGCCACCAGGGTCCGGATGAGCTTCATCGTACGTGTCTCCACTATCGGGTTTCGGGTGGCTAGCAACCGGCAGGCTCGCGCAGCGCCACCATGGCCGCGCGATGTCCAAGGTTCGATCAGCGCGGGGCCATGCGCAAGGCTCCGTCGAGCCGGATCACCTCGCCGTTGAGGTGCCCGTTGGCAATGATGTGCGCGGCCAGCTCGGCGAACTCCTCGGGCCGGCCCAGCCGCTTCGGAAACGGGATCGACGCGGCCAGAGATTGCTGAACGGCTTCAGGCAGCTCGTTCATCAACGGCGTGGCGAACAGCCCCGGCGCGACGGTGGCCACGCGGATGCCCCACTGGGCCAGGTCGCGCGCCAGGGGCAGCGTCATCGAGACCACCCCGCCTTTGCTCGCTGAATACGCCTCCTGGCCCACCTGGCCATCGTAGGCCGCCACCGACGCCGTGCACAGCACAACACCGCGCTCGCCGTCGTCCAGCGGCTCCAACCGCGCGATGCGCGCCACGGCCAGGCGGGTGACGTTGTAGGTGCCCACCAGGTTGACGCGCACCACGCGCTCGAAGTCGGCCAGCGGCGCCGGCGTGCCGTCCTTGGCGATGATGCGCCGCGCGGTGCCGATGCCGGCCACGTTGAGCACCAGGCGGGGCACGCCGTGGGCCTGCGTGGCGGCATCGAGCGCCGCCTCCACCGATGGGCCGTCGGTGATGTCGCACGGGCACGCCAATGCACCGGTCTCGGCCGCCACCCGCCGCGCACCATCGGCGTTGATGTCGAGGATGGCCACCCTCGCGCCCTGGCGCACCAGCAGGCGCACCAGCGCCTCGCCCAGTCCGGAGCCACCCCCGGTGACCAGTGCCGACTGTCCAACAATCTGCATTGCAGTCTTCCTATCGATCGTTCACAAGCGGAGGCCGAACCCGTCGCTCAGGGCCGGAAACCGGACGGCAGGATCAGGAAGGGGTCGGCCTCGCGCCCCTCGTAGAGGGCCTCGACCAACGCCTCTCGGTGGGCGAGCACGGCACGTTGGTTGATCGACCCCTTGTCGGTGATCTCGCCCCGGTCAATCGAAGGCGGCTCGGCCATCACATGCCAGCGGGCCACACGGCTGGCGCTGCCGGTGGCCTCGCGCCACATCCGGTCAGCAAGCGCCTGGAAATAGCCGCGCACCTTTGGATGGTGGAGCACGTCCGGTGCCGGCACATCGGGCGCCAGTCCGGCCAGGGCGCGGCAGGCATCCAGACGGGGAAACACGAGCGCGCCGACCTCGTCGCGATTCAGCCCTGTGACAACGACATCGAGCACGCAAGGTGCGCCCGCCAGCACGATGCGCCCGCGCAGCGGTCCCACGCTCACGAAGGTACCCGTCGAGAGCTTGAAGTCCTCGGCGGTTCGACCGTCGAACAGGAGGCCGCGCTGCGGATCGGCTTCGTCGACGAAGCGAACCGCATCACCGGTGCGGTAGTAGCCCTCATCGTCGAAGGCGTCGGCCGTCTGCTCGGGAGCGCGCCAGTAACCCGGCATGACGTTGGGTCCGCGAAAGCGGATCTCGATCTTGCCACTGCCGCTGGTATCGGGCACCAGCTTCACCTCGACACCCGGCAGCGGAAGCCCCACATGGCCCGAACGCAGGTCGGTACCCACGGCAAAAGTGCAAGCCGGGGCCGTCTCGGTCATGCCCAGGCTGGTGATCACGCGCACGCGCTCACCGACGGCGGCCTCGGCATGGGCATCGAGCCGGTCCCACACCGCCTGGCTCAACCCGGCTCCGGCATACATGAACGCCCGCGCCCGGCTGAACAGGCGCGCGCGCAGCTTCTCGTCGGTGTCCATGGCCTGCACGATCTCCTCGTAGCCCTTGGGCACGTTGAAGTAGATCGTCGGCGCGATTTCACGCAGGTTGTCCAGCGTCTGGGCGATACCCTGCGGGGTCGGGCGACCATCGTCGATGTAGAGGGTACCGCCGTTGTAGAGCGCAATCCCGATGTTGTGGTTGCCACCGAAGGTGTGGTTCCAGGGCAGCCAGTCGACGAGCACGGGCGGCTCCTCACCCAGGAAGCGCAGGGTCTGGCGCAGCATCTGCTGGTTGGCACACAGCATGCGCTGCGTGTTGATCACGCCCTTGGGCATGCGCGTGGAGCCCGAGGTGAACAGGATCTTCGCGATCGTGTCGGGTCCCACGGCCCCGTGCGCCGCGACCACGGCGGCGCTGGGCTGCGCTTGCAGCATGTGCTCGAAGCTCGACACCACGTGGGCGGTCAGAGCGCCCTGCGAGCGCACGAGTCCGACCGCCGCATCGTTGGCCAACACCACCGGCACCGATGACGGCACCGTCGCATCGATGGCGCGTGCGTAGGCTGCGTCACGGGCGAACACCAAGCCGGGCGTAGCCGTCTGCACGATGTGCCGCAGCTTGCCGTAGTCCTGCGACACCAGCGAATAGGCCGGCGACACCGGCACGCACGGCACGCCGACCCACATCGCCGCCAGCAGCAGCGTGAAGTGCTCGATGTCGTTGTCGGACAGCACCATCAGCGGCCGGTCGGGCGACAGGTCATGCTGCAGCAACCCGTGCGCAACGGCCTGTACCCGTTGCAGCATCTGCGCATAGCCGATGCGTATCCATGCCCCATCGGGTCCGCGGCGCGCCACCAGCGTGCGGTCCGGGGCTTCCGCCGCCCACTGTTCCAGGCTATCGGTCAGCCGCTGCGGAAACCAGCCCAGGGGCTCGGTCGAGCGCAGGACAACCG